>DEHC01000048.1:31323-32912 GCA_002351705.1 Gammaproteobacteria bacterium UBA2810
AGAAGCCGTCTGCATGGTGAACCGAGGCGCGGAACGCCGGAGAAGCCGTGCAGTTGAGTGCCCGCACCCCAACGGATACATTGGTACGAGTAGCACGAAATTCGAGACCGTTACCCTCGAGAGAATACTCGAAGGGGGCAACATGAAGCGGGCGCTCAGATGTGTCTGCGCCAACAAAGGCAGTGCCGGAGTTGACGGCATGAAGACAGCTGACCTGCTCCCCTTCATCAAGTCGCACCCTTATCTAATCTCAGAATCGGTCCGTACAGGCAAATACAGACCAAGTCCAATCAGACGCGTCTATATCCCCAAAGACAACGGCGAACAGCGGCCGCTGGGAATACCAACCGTAGTTGACAGGCTCATACAGCAGGCGACTGCTCAGGTCCTGTCTGACGCCTACGAGAGTGTGTTCTCAGACAACAGTTTTGGGTTCAGGCCTAAAAGGAGCTGCAAGGATGCAATAAACCGTGCCCTTGCATACGTCAATGACGGGTATGACTGGGTTATAGACTTGGATTTATCCAAGTTCTTCGACACAGTAAACCACAGCAAGCTGCTCCAGCTGCTTTCGGACAGGATAAAGGACGGGCGGGTAATATCGCTCATTCATAAGTTCCTGCGCGCTCCAATCTGCGAGAACGGGGTTGTCGGTAAAAAGACGGCCATCGGCACTCCGCAGGGCGGGTGCATCAGTCCGGTTCTTGCCAACATTCTGCTCAATGAGCTTGACACCCTGCTTGACAGCAGGGGTATCAGGTTCGTGAGGTACGCCGATGACATGGTCATCATGTGCCACGGCAAAAAGGCGGCAGAGCGCATACTGAGCCACGTAAAGAAGTACGTTGAGGAGAAGCTGTTCCTGAAGGTTAACGAAACCAAGACCAAAATAGTAAGAGCCGGAAATGACACCCAGTTCCTGGGCTTTGCGTTCACGCGAAGCGTGGCTGCATGGCGCAGGAAGGAGTATCCCTTGCGAACCCTCTTCGCAACGGTGCACCGAAAGAAACGGGATAAGCTCATTAAAGTTCTGAAAGAGCTGCTGGACAGGCGTGCCAAGGGTGGCATAGAACGCGTAAAGGTGGCGCTGAGGCTGAAACTCAGAGGCTGGTGCAACTACTTCGGAGAGGCTATCCCCATCTCTTGGCGCGACGGAGTCGACCAGTGGATAAGGCGGAGAATACGGCAGCTCCTGTGGAAGCAGTGGAAGAAACCGGAGAATCGCAGGCGCGAGTTCTGCAGAAGGCTGTGGAAGGCTCCCCCTGATGGGGCTGTTGCCTTCAGCTCAAACAGGTACTGGCGCATGTCGGAGAACTGGTACATTCACACGGCACTGAGCAATAAGCAACTTGAGCGCGAGGGCTGGAGCTGGCTGAGCCTGTATTCATAGGCCAATCCACAGTTGGGATTAGCCTATTCAAGCTGGAAACGCCGTATGCGGAACCGCACGTACGGTGTTGTGAGAGGTGTGATGCTAAAACATCCGCCTACTCGATTCCATGTCGATCCGGAATCACGGCATTCAGTGCCGGTAACGTTTTCCAATGCAGTTACTGGTAAATATTCTCGTTACTGTTTACAGCCGATTT
>DEHC01000082.1 GCA_002351705.1 Gammaproteobacteria bacterium UBA2810
ATACGAATCGTATGACATAACGCGCGGATTTTTTGTGCGCTCTGCCGGTTTTTGCAGCCGGAGTCTCTCCCGAATGTCCATAAATCCCAGTGCTGATTCCCAGAATCCGGCCTCCCGCTCCTCACTCTGAAATTTATTAGTCACTCATAAATTTCCCCATATCTTCCCCTCACCGCGCCGCTCTCCTATCATGAGCCCGTACAGCAGGAAGAGCTGCTCTGAACCATCAACGGGAGAACAAAGCCATGAAACTTAACGAAAACGTAAAGAGGGTGCTCCTCTGCAGCCTCTGGGATCTCGCGACCTGCTCAAAGGACGGCATGCCCAATGTCGTTCCGGTAACCTTCAAGGGCATCCTGGATGACGGCACTCTCACCGTCGGCGATGTCTTCCTTGAGACGACTCTCAAAAACCTTGAGGAGAACGGCGGCAGGATCGCGATCTCCGTCTATGACGCGCCGAAACTCGAGGGCTATCAGATCCAGGGCACAGCTGAACATGTGACTGAGGGGAAGATCGTCGATGAGTACAGGGCGATGGTCGAGAAGATGTTCAATGGTGCCGCCACAGCGAAGGGCGCGTTGATAATTGCTCCTCAAAAGGTTATTGTTACCTCGCCCGGCCCTGACAACAAGAAGGAACTGTAAGGAGATGTACCAGAAGAAACGCGAGGCTGACATCCGCTGCCCGCTTGAGTACGGGCTTGAGATCTTCGGAGGGAAGTGGGACTCCCGCGTCATCTGCGTTCTCAACGAGAAGAAGGTCCTCCGCTACAGCGAGATCCGGAAGGAGATGATGAACGTCACGGACGCGGTCCTCTCCGCAACGCTCAAGAAGCTCATCACCCACGGGCTCGTTGCGAGGAAGTCCTATGACGAGATCCCGCCCCGTACCGAGTACAGCCTCACGGACTCGGGGCGCTCGGTCGTCCCGATACTCCGCGGGATCTGCATGTGGGCCGGGATATTCAAAAGAGAAGATGACAGCGCGCACCTCATGGCGCAGTGCCAGAAGTGCGATTTCCACCGCTCCGGCATTCATGAGTGACAGGAGGCAAGGGAGACTTCTATGGAGATCACCTACACTGAAGAGAAGAACTTCACCAGGGATGAGGTGCAGCGCCTCTTCCGCTCGGTGCACTGGGTTTCAGGCGAGTACCCGGAGAGGCTCCACAAGGCGCTGATGCACTCCTCCACCGTCATCACCGCCCGCGACGGCGGCAGGCTTGTCGGCCTCTGCCGCGTCATCGACGACAGCGAGCTCGTCGCCTATATGCACTATGTCCTCGTTGATCCGGAGTACCACGGTCACGGCATCGCGGGTCACATGATCGGTATGGTGAAGGAGAAGTACAAGGACTTCCTCTACCTTGAGGTCATGCCGGAGGAGAGCAGGAACGCTGCGTTCTATGAGCGCTTCGGCTTCAGGGTGATGCAGGACGGCGTTGCGATGCAGATCTGCAATTTCTCCGATAAACGCTGAGCCCTTCCTCTGCCGCGTTCAGGGGTCCGGCGATCACTGCCGCCCCGCGCAGGCACCGTCACGGGCCCTGGTCTGGCATTTTTCCGGAGTACCTGGTCTGCGTCCTCAGCGCCAGCCCGCTGATGTCCGGGCAGGCGCAAAGCCCTGCGCCGCGGCAGCGGATGAGACAGACGCTGCAGGCGCTGAAATCACAGGCCGCAGCCTGATTTTCATGGGCATCTCCTTTAATTCCCAGGAAACAGCAAGCGCTTCACTGAAACAGGCGCGTCTCTCACGTCAGGCAGGCGATCCCTGCTGAAACGGCAGGCCGCAGCGAGTGAGAGAAGAATCAGTCTCTGTCAGGAGCGTCACCTGCAAGCTCATTAAGCGCCTCCTGTGATTCCCTGTCCCCCTGCTCCGCAGCCATACCATTTGAGGGCCTCGGCCCCGTCTTTTGCAACGCCCTGCCCGATCCGGCACATGCCGCCCAGCAGCCGCTGCGACTCCGCGTCGCCTTGCTCCGCGGCAGTCCGGCACCATCTGGCCGCCCTGATAAGGTCCTTGTCAGTGCCAACCCCGCTTCCGAACATCCCGGCAAGGAGCTTTGCCGCGGCAATGCTCCCATCCTCCGCGGACTTCATCAGGCAGGCAAGGGCATCCTTCCGCCTCACTGAAATCACACGGAGGAAAATATTGCTCTCCCGCTCAAGGCTCGCGAAGGTCCGGCCGGTATCCTTGTCGCTCATGGAGAAACGGGTGTACCACTCGTCATCCTGTTCAAAGAGCTGCGCCGAGGCGAGGTACCATTTAAGGGCCTCCAGGCCGTCCTTCCGCACTCCGTTTCCCTCATGGTACATGTCGCCTATCATCAGCCGCGCGTGCCTGACCATGGGCTTCATCCTGCCGCCGCGGCTCTCCGCCGCCTTCCTGAGCCATCCGAGAGCCTCCTCCTGACTGCGCTCCGCCTTCCGGCCGCAGACGCACATGAAGCCGACCGCGAGCTCATACTCGATCTTCCCTTTCCCGGCAGACTTCCGGTACTCTGCCGCCTTCAGAGGAGAAATCCTCACCTTAAGCGACCATTTGCCCAGCGACTCCCTGAGCCGCAGCAGCGATTCCTCAAGCTCCATTGAATATTCCCGTCCTCCGGCATTCAAAAAAGGGCGCATGCAGCGTCCGGCTGGCGCCCAGGCGATCTTAGCAGTTATCCTGCGGCAGAGCTGTGCGCGCTCTTCCGGATCCAGTCCCGTGCAAAAGGGAAAGAAACGCGCTCCTGGCATGCCCGCCATCGTGGCACATCCCTGCGCCTCAGCACCGGAATTCCCGGGAAGGCCCCCTGAGCCGGACCTCAATGATTATCCCTGCGCCGCATCGCACTATGGCTTATCATCTTCAGGGGCAATGAGCCCCGCTTCCGGAAACTCAGGATGGATATCAGCGTCGTTCTCTTTGAGGGATTCACCCCCCTCGACTTTACAGGACCTGTCGAGGCCCTGCAGCGGATCCCGGAGTACAGCGTCAGGTACTTCTCCCTTTGCGGCGGCCCCGTCGGGAACGGCAAGGGCCTCGCCATAGAGACCCTGCCGCTCGCCGGGGCAAAGCCCGGGATCCTCCTCGTCCCGGGAGGGTTCGGCACCAGGAGGCTCGTGAATGACGGAGCTTTCATCAGCGCCCTCCGGAAGGCCGCGGAGGAGTCTGCCTGCTGCCTCACGGTCTGCACCGGCTCTGCATTGCTCGCGAAAACCGGTCTCCCCGGCGGCATGAGAGCGGCCCCGGACAAGCGCGCCTTTGACCGGGCCGTGCCGGTGAATCCCAATGTGAGATGGCAGCGCCGTGCGAGATGGGTCTCTGACGGAAAGTTCTACAGCTCCTCGGGCGTCTCCGCCGGAATTGACATGGCGCTCGGCTTCATCAGGGACCGCTCCGGGGAGGAGAAGGCGCGTGAGATCGCAGACTCCATGGAGTACGTCCGGAACAGCAATCCTGATAATGATCCGTTCGCTTTGGACTGAGCCCGCCCGGTTCAGAGCGCCTCATTCCTCAATGCGCCTTTGAGAGCGCTCCTTCATCAGTCCCTGAGGCAGGCGAGCGGAATGACTTTCACCCCGTCGGAACCTGTAATGGCCATCTCCCCGCAGGTCAGCACAATGAGGAGATCCGGCTCGCGTACAGGCATCTGCCTCTCCTCTGTATTGTGCTTCCGGATAAGCTCACTGAGCTTAATGAGGCTCCCGGCCCCGTCCTCAACCAGGGAGCCCCCGGGCCGGCACTCCATGAGCGCGTACCGCCCGTCCTCAAGATGAAGGACGATATCAGCCTCCAGGCCGTAACGGTCATGAAAGCAGGATATACAGCCCTTCTCTCCAGCCATATAAGCCTTAAGATCACGGATGCACATCTGCAGGAAGATGAGGCAGAAAGTCTTCATCCGTACCTCGAGGTCCTCAGGCGAGAGGCCGAGAAGTGCCGCGGCAAAAGACGGATCAGAGAAGCCCCTAATGGCAGATCTGCGGATGGCTGTCCTGCTGCGTACTGGCGGGCACCAGGAGTCAGTGTCCTGAATCACGGAGAGACGCCGCAGCGCGCCGGTATAGTCCTCGAAGGTGTCCATGGAGCAGCTCATGCCTGATGATGTGACATCAGCGAGCATGGCCCGGTCTGAGGCATAGCTGGAGATGTGACGGGCATATGAGCGAAGGATCCTCTCTGCCAGTTTCCCGTTCCGCCTTTTCCCGTCAATGCGGGAAATGTCCTCGAGGCACACTCTGCGCACAAAGTCCCGGGCGACCTCCAGCTGCTCCTTTCGCGAACGGAGAGAAATCGCCCCCGGCCAGCCTCCGCGGCAGGCGGCGAAGATCAGGTCCTCAAGGCCCATTTCCGAGGTCCTGCCGTCAATATCCAGATGATGATTGTCAAAGAGCTCCCGCAGGGATATCTCACCTGTTGACTCATGCGACTCCCGGAGGCTCATGGGACGCGTGCTCACCGAGGCTCACCTCCTCTTCCGGAATGCCCTGTCTTCATTTTGCCGGCCATGCCCCCTCAGAACAAACCGCCCCGCCAGCTGGAATCTCCCGGCCGCAGAGCGCAATTGATCCCATAATACCCGGGTTCCTGCCGCCCATCAATCGGCACTGCGCCGGAGCCATCAGACAATACCCTGCCATCCGGCCGGCAATTCTCAGGCATCCGGACCCGTCGGCATTTTACGGGCAAAGCGCTGATATAAGGAAGAATAATTCAGGAAACCGGAACTTTTGCGGTATTCTGACCGGCATTTTTGCGCTGTTTCAGCCGGAACTATTGTGCTTTAACTCAAGAAAATGTTATTGGCTGCCATAATTAACTCAAGAAAAATGTTACAGATCGGCATTTTTAATCAAGGGAAAATGTGCATACTCAGCGTTTTAACTCAAGATAAATGTTGCGACGTCTTTCGTGTGCAGTCTGTCCGGAACAAATGAAGTATTTGTTGCCGGCTGACATCTGATACATACACACCAAAAGCCCTGGACAGCATTTTTGTAGGAAGTACCATCCAAGCTTCTTGCGCTGCATGCTCCATGGTTCTGTTCCCAACTGTGCCTGATCGCAGCTTGCCTCTAATATTATCACAACCTCCCCGGTAATTAGG
>DEHC01000001.1 GCA_002351705.1 Gammaproteobacteria bacterium UBA2810
TCGATTAGCCATGCCTATGGAACGGCCGTGAATAGTAACGCGGCTGTTCCTTTGCTAAAATAATGTCCATTGAATTTTCATATCAGAGGAGGACGGCCGAGGCCGGCAGCTGATGTCAACGAGTGAAATGCCACAGACAAGCGATGACAGTGTTTTTGATGATATCCGCCCGTGCAGGGATGACGAGGTCGGGAGCGAGCTTCAGAAAGTCATCCAGGACCGGACGGTAATCAACGGCATCCTGAAGTTCCAGAGCAGGTCAAGCGTCCTTGCCTCCCTTGTCTACAAGCTGCCGGCCTTCATGCAGAACTTCATCGTCGGCCGCTTCCTCAGCCGCCAGGTGAGGGAGATCCATACCGTCGCCGACTTCCAGCTGCGCGTCGCGAACTTCATGCGCTCGATGAGCAAGACCACCTCTGACGGCGTCACCTACAAAGGCTTTGACCGGCTTGATCCGAAGCTCGGCTACCTCTTCATCTCGAATCACCGCGACATCTCGCTTGATCCCGCCTACATCGACATGGCGCTCTATGCCCATGAGATGCCGACCGTTAGGATTGCGATAGGCGACAACCTCCTCCGGATGCCTGTCGCCACGTCGCTCATGAGGCTCAACAAGAGCTTCATCGTGAAAAGGAGCGTCACCTCACCGAGGGAGAAGCTTAAGGAGCTCACCAAGCTCTCGGAGTACATCGGCCTTTCGATAAAGGAGAACAACTCAATCTGGATCGCCGAGAGGGAAGGCCGCGCCAAGGACGGGGATGACCGCGCCGAGGAGGCTGTGCTCAAGATGATAGGGCTCGCCGGGCGCCTGCAGAAGAAGAGCTTCGCCGAGTACATGGCCGGGCTCCGCATCGTGCCGGTCTCCATCACCTACGAGTTCGATCCTAATGACAGGGCGAAGGCGGAGGAGCTCTCCGAGAGGGAGAAGCACAACGGCGAGTACCACAAGGAGCAAATGGAGGACATCGACACCATCGCCCGCGGAATCAGGGGCTACAAGGGGAGAGTCAGCGTCGTCGCCGGGGAGCCGCTTGACGGGGGCTTCACGAACGCAGCGGAGCTTGCCGCCATCATCGACAGCTTCGTCTGGAACAACTATCAGATGTACCCGAGCACCCTCATCTCCGCGGGGCACGGCGGCTCGTGCACTGAGGAGGAGAGGAAGAAGTTCAATGACCGGATTGGCTCATATCCCGAGGAGCTCCGTGAGCGGATCCGCGCCATGTACGCGAGGCCCTGGTTCAACCTCCATCCCGAGGAGATGCAGGGCAGGGAGCCGGAGCCGCAGAAGGACCCCGGGAAAAAGGACTGAGCTTCCATATTCCTCATCAGGCACCGCCAGGGCGCCGGCGGGAGGCACATGCCTCCTTTCCGGAAGCGGGCGGCCTTCCTGTGCTAAACTGAATCCACTGTTACCATCCATCAAGCTTCATCCGCGGCCGAAGGAGTCCGCAGATTATGAATCCCCTAGACATGGAAGAGGTTCTGACGCCCGCCGGCATCGCTGTAATTCTCGCTCTCTCCGTGCTTTCCGTCTCAGTCTGGTACGTCATCATCGCCAAGTCCTGTGAGCTCGTCTCAGTAAAGAGGAAGGTGAAGGCACTCTCGCTCAAGCTCATGGCAGTGAAGAGCTTTGACGACATGTGCGACGTGGTCGGGAGGATCCCGGAGAACCCGTATACGAGGACCGCCGAGGCGGGGATTTCCTGCAAGGTGGTGCTTGACTCGAGCGAGAGGGAGTTTCAGAAGCCTGAGTATGAGGAGATCGTGCGCACGGCCCTCGGGAAGCAGCTCAGGGTGGAGCGGCTCCACCTCCACTCCGGGCTCACCCTGCTTGCCCTTGCGGGATCCACCGCTCCCTTCATCGGCCTCCTCGGCACCGTAGCGGGGATTGTCTCGGTCATGACCGGGCTCGGCTCAGGGAACGGCTCAGTGGAGTCCGTCGCCGGTCCCATCGGCGAGACGCTTGTCCTCACCGGCGCCGGCATCCTCACCGCGCTCCCGGCGGTGTTCGCCTGGGGCATCTTCAGGCGCCTCGCCGAGCGCGAGTATGTGCGGCTTGAGACCTTCGCCGAGTCGGTGCACACCTTCCTGGTGAAGGACGTCATGCTGTTCGGGCACGACTGATGGGCTTCGGGGGAGGTGACAGCGGGGAGGAGGTGAGGCCGCTCATGAATGTCGTGCCGTTCATCGACATCATGCTGGTCCTCCTCGTGGTCTTCATGCTCGCCGTGCCGGCGCTGCAGAAAAGCTCGGCAGACCAAAACCCTGCAGACAAAAGCTCTGAGGTGTCAGACACCGGGGCGGCGGGCGCCGCCTCGCATGAAATCTGCGTCTCCCGCGGCTCGGTCACGCTTGACGGCGTGAGAACTGACCGTGAGTCCCTTCTGAGGTCCCTTTCGGATCCGGCTCTCCCAATGTCTGACACCATCACGCTCTCGGCAGCCCCCGGGACTCCCTGGTCGGAAGTGCTCCCCGTGATGGGCATCATCACGGAGAGCGGGCGGAGCAAAGCCGCGTTCTCGGTCTGCGGGGAGGGCGGGGACTGAGGCCCCTGGAACTCATGAGGATATTCGTCCCGCTCACTCTTCTTGCCGCCGCGGCGCTCCTTTCCCTCTTCCTCGGACGCGCGTCGTTCTCGCTGGACTTCTCGGATCCGGTCTATCAGGATATCGTGCTTGACTGGCGCCTCCCGAGGGTGATTGCGGCGGTGCTGGTGGGCGGCGCGCTCTCCGCCGGAGGGGCGGTCCTCCAGACCGCGTTCCGCAACCCCCTCGTCTCCCCCGATCTCCTCGGCGTCTCGGCAGGCGCCGGCCTCGGCGCGGTCCTCGCGATGTACTGCGGGGCGGGGCACGGGATTGTGATTCTCGCAGCCTTCACCGGGGCGCTCCTTGCGGTGTTCCTCTCCTCGCTCGCGGCAGCGTTCGCCGGGCGCGCGTCGGTCCTCTCCCTGGTGCTCTCCGGCGTCATCGTCTCGGCGTTCGCCGGGGCCTGCCTCTCGCTGACGCTCCTCCTTTCGGATCCGGCGAAGGCTCTTCACGGCATGATGTTCTGGCTCACGGGATCGCTCTCGATGGCCGAAAGCGGCCGGCTCCCCTGGCTTGCCGCGCTGGTGCTGGTGCCTTTTGCCCTCATACTCCTCTCCCGCTTCAGGCTCCGGATCATGCTCCTCGGCGACGGCGGCATCGCGCTCTCCGGAGTGGACCCCGGGAGATCGCGGCTCTGGTTCATCCTCCTTGCCTCCCTCATGACCGCGGCGGCGGTGTCGGTCTCTGGGATAATCGGCTGGGTCGGGCTCTGCGCCCCGCACCTTGCAAGGATGCTCTCGCGTAAGGCGTCTGATCTGCTGCCGCTTTCGTTCATCTCCGGCGCGGGGCTCCTCCTCGTATGCGATGACGCGGCAAGGTGCCTCTTTCCCGGGGAGATCCCCGTCGGGCTCATGACCGCCGTCATCGGGGCTCCCGCTTTTATTCTGATAATGAGGCGCTATGGCAGGCAGTCTCAGGCTTGAGAGGTTCAGGGCAGCGCCCGGGCAGGCGTCATATCCGGAGGTCTCGCTTGAGGCCCCGGAGGGGAGCGTCATCGGGATCCTCGGGAGAAGCGGCATCGGGAAGACCACGCTCCTCAGGGCAATTCTCGGGACGGTCCCGTCGGAAGGAAAAGCCTTCATCGGGGATGAGGATCTCGCGGCTCTTCCTCTTAAGGAAAGGGTGATGAGGTTCGGCGTGGTGCCGCAGGACTCCTCCGTGATCGCGCCCCTCACCGCTGAGGAGGCGGTGCTCGCCTCCCGCGCCGGAAAATACTGGATATTCGGAACGCCATCGGCGAAGGACAGGGCGGAGATGCTTGAGACCCTCAGGGAGTTCGGCATTGAGAAGCTGCGCGCGCGCGAGTGCGACTCGCTCTCCGGAGGCGAGCGGGAGCAGGTCCTGATGGCCGCGGCGTCCTACCGGAGGGCCGGCGTCTTTCTTCTTGACGAGCCCGAGTCCGGGCTTGATCCGGCGCTCCGCGCGCGCTCTATACGCTTCGCGGCGGAAGCGGCGGGGAAGGGCGGAATTGTCCTCATAGTCACCCACAGCCCGGACAGCATCCTCCGGCTCTCGCGGTACGTGACAGCGAAGGCGCTCCTCCTCTCGCGGGAGAGCGCCGGGGTCATGGAGGCGGAGGCGCTCTCGGCGGAGGCGCTCGGGAAACTTTACGGCGTCCGGATGACCGAGAGCGGTGAGGGGAGCCTCAGGCATTTCGAGGCGGCCCTGCCGGATCTCCGGGGAAAATGATCGGGCGGAATGATTTCCGGAGAGAACGCGGATCAGACGGTAAGCTCGAGGACCAGCCCCTCGATGCCGATGATCTGGCTCTCGTAGTAGCCGTCGCCGGTGACCCTCGGGCCTGAGGCAACCTGGTAGCCGGCGCTCCGGAGCTTCCCGGTGAGGCTGTCGACATTCTCCCGGCTTCCGGTGCTGAGGGCGAGGTGGATGAAGCCGCAGCGCCTCCCGCTGCCGGTGTCAGGAGCAAGATCATCGAAGTGCATGATCTCAAGGCGCGCGCCGTCGTCAAACGTCAGGAAATACGACGAGAACCCGATCTTGTTCCGGTAAAGCGCTCCTGCCTTCGCTCCGAAGAACTCCTGAAAGAACTCGCGGGTCTTCTCGAGATCCCTGCAGTAAAGGGCCACATGCTCTATTTTCATTTCTGCTCCTGAGGCTCACGTGTTCAAGGGATAAACCTGTTTATACGCAAAAGCCTATCACAGGCGGTGATTTTCCTCCAGAGTTCCGGAGAGACTGTGTGAGGCATCAGGCGGAATGACCGCCGGAAGGGGCGGGCAGCGCTCAGATCCCCCGCCTTTCCCGCACGGCGTTCCAGGCGTCGGTCACCGTCTCGAACTTTCTCTGGTACATCTTCAGAACGTCATCGCCGTAGCCGCGGTTCCTCACCTTGTCCGGATGGTAGCGCTGCGCGAGGCGCATGTAGGCTTTCTTCACCTCGCGGTCATCATCGAGATCCGTTACGCCGAGAGTCTCAAGGGCCGCATGGTAGATCTCGTCCGAGACGCTCCCGCCGCTCTGCGGCCGGCCGTTGCCATAGCCCCAGAATCTCCTGAAGCGGGCGCTGTCCCGGAGCATGCCGAGCGCCTCCTCCGCGGAGTACCCGAAATGCTCCGCGATCTCGGCGAACCTCTGCTTCTCCTCGTCCGAGACCATCGCGTCGCCGATGATGATCTCAGCGAGGATGCCGAAGAACACGCTTACCCTCTCCGGATCATTCCCGAAGAAGCACATCCCCTCCCAATGATCGCCCTGTGTCCTGAAGATCCCGAGGAGCTCCTCCTCGAGGATTTCCCTTCCTCCGGAGAGCTTCCTCAGCTCGTTCCGGATGACATACTCGAGATCGGGGCTCATGTCCTCGGCGCCTTCGACGTAGCCTGCCGCGGCGGCGACAGCGCGGACGAAGGCGAGCTGCTCGGCGGGCATATCGTCTGTCCTTCTCTTTCTCTCACGCTTCCTGACCTCGGCGGCGTAATCCCTGATAATCTCCTCATCGGAGCCCTTGCTGCCTTTCCTGAATAGGGAAAGGAGATCGCTGAGCCCGAAATCGAACATCGGGGTTTTGATAAACGCCGCCTTTATCACGATGACGAGGAGTATGTAGATGAACCAGAGCGTGATTTTGGCGAAAAGGGAGCCCTCAAACCCAGTGATCAGGCTGCGCATGGAGAAATAAATTGCGATGCCAGGCGTCAGTGCCATGATGAAGAAGATTAATTTCATATGCTTTCCGGTTCAGGGAGCGTGCCGGCGCAGGCCGGAAAAGAAGCCGGCCCGCGCTCAGATCCCCCGCTTTTCCCTTACGGTGTTCCACGCGTCGGTGATGATCCCGAACTTCCGCTGGTACAGCTTAATCACATCCTCGCTGAAGCCGCGGTTCCTGACCTTGTCCGGATGGTAGCGCTGCGCGAGGCGCATGTAGGCCTTCTTCACCTCGCGGTCACTGGTGAGCGAGGATACGCCGAGGGTCCTCAGGGCATCGTCGTAGCTCATGCCGGCACTGCCTCCTCCGCTGCCGCTGTCCCAGAACCTCCTGAAGCGCTCGCTGTCCTGGAGCATGGCCATGGCCTCTTCAAGCGAGTACCCGAAATGCTCCGCCACGTCGGTGAACCTGCTCTTCTCCTCGTCAGAGACCATGGAGTCGCCGGTGATGATCTCCGCGAGTATGCTGAAGAACACGCTGATCCTGTCCGGCTCGTTCTCAAAATAGCACATCGAGTACCAGCTCCCGCCGCAGGTCCTGAAGACGTTCAGGAGCTCACCCTCGAGTGACTCATCGCCGCCGGAGAGCTTCTTCATCTGTCTCCTGATGACATACTCGAGATCCGGGGTCATCTCCTCGGCGCCTTCGACGTAGCCTGCCGCGGCGGCTACGGCACGGACAAAGGCAAGCTCCGCGGCCGGCATCTCCCCTGTCTTCCTGTCCCTCGCGACGCGCTCGCGGATTGCCTTCTCGTTGATGGATTCGCCCTTCGGCCTGAAGAAGCCGGATATGCCGCCGAAGATTTTCTCCCCGAGGGGGAGGTTCTTCACATAGCCTATGATGATCACGCCGATAATGCTGAAAATGCCCTCGGTCGGCGTCAGGCGGAGGTTGCCCTCGTCATCGCGCACGCAGCCCGTGACAAGAGGCAGCAGGGAGAGCGAGGAAAGGATGAGGACGGAGCGGAGTCTGGCTGTTTTCATTGGATATGCCCGGCAGGGATTATGCGGCCGGCCCGGCTGAGCGATGCTGCGTCCGGTACCGGATTCGGGCGTTTTCCGCCCTGGGCGATGATCTTATACGAAAACTCCCGTGAACGCCATTGTTTTGGGAAAAAGGCCTGCTCCCCTCTCAGATCCCGCGCTCTGCGCGTATGACATTCCAGGCATCGGTGACCGCCTCGAATTTCTGCTGGTAGATCCTGATGGTCTCCTCGCTGAAGCCGCGGTTTCGTGCCTTGTCCGGATGGCAGCGCTGCGCGAGGCGCAGATAGGCCTTCCTGACCTCGCGGTCATTGGTGAGCGAGGAGACGCCGAGGAGCCTGAGCGCCTCATCGTAAGACATCCCGGCTCCTCCTGATGTGTGTCCGCCTGCTCTTTTTGAGCTCCCGGAGCCAGCGTTCCGGTTGAGAATTCCTTCGGCATCCTGTGCAGAGTATCCGAACCAGGCCGCAACCTCGATGAAGCTCTGCCTCTCGTCCGCCGAGACGACATAGTCGCTTGAGGCGATTTCCGTGAGGATGGTGAAGAGCCTTTCGATGAGCGCCGGATCCCTCCCGAAGGCGCACATTTTCCGCCAGTCTCGGCCGCAGGTCCTGAAGACCGTCCAGAGCTCTTCCTCAAGCATCCTGTCCCCGCGGGCGAGCATCCGGAGCTGCTTTCTCACGGCATACTCGAGATCCGGGGACATGTCCTCAGATTTCTCTATGTAGCCTGCCGCTGCAGCCGCCGCCCTCGCAAAGTCATGCTCCCTGTTCCCTGTGGGGCCGCCGGCGCCTTCGCGCCGCGGGCCTTTTCCCAGGGGCCTGCGGTCCTTTCTGAGCCTCTCCCTGATGACCTTCTCGTTGACAGTGTCCTCAGGCCTCAGAAACGAGAAAAGGTCTCCCTGGATGTTGGCCCTGCTGAAATCCCCGTTAAGAAGGCCCCTGAGCCCGCCCCCGAGGATGAAGATCACCAGCATCGCGGCTATGGTGCCTCCCAGGATAACAAGGATTCCCTGCATTACAGACATAAATGGATCTTCTCTCTTTGCGTCTCTTCTTTCCTCAGATCCCGCGCATCCTGCGGATTGTGTTCCAGGCCTCGGTCACAGTCTCGAACTTCCGCTGGTAGGTCATGATCGTTTCCTCATTGAAGCCGCGGTTTCTTGCCTTGTCCGGGTGGCACTGCCCGGCGAGGCGGAGGTACGCCTTCTTAATCTCCCGATCACTGGCAAGCGATGAGACTCCGAGGATTCTGAGCGCCTCATCGCAGGACATCACGGCGCCGTCAGGCGCGCTGCCCCGGGCTCTCCGGGAATTGCCGCTCTCTCCTGCAGTGTCACAGGCTTCCCAGAGCTTCCTGAAACCGGTGCTGTCAGCAATGAGATCCATGGCCTCGTCAGCCGGAAGCCCGAAATATGCGGCAATCCCGGTGAAACGCTCCTTCATGGCCCAGGTGATGGTCCCGCCTGCGGTGATGATTCGGGCGACGGCGCTGAAGAACTCCCGGATCCTCTCCTCATCATTCCTGAAACTGCACTCTTGGTACCAGTCCTCATCTCCTTTCCTGACGAGGACCAGCAGCTCATTCACAAGGACGAGGTTCCCGCCTGCAAGCGCGCTGAGCTCCTTTCTCGCGGCATTCCTCAGAGCGTTGCTGATTTTGCCTCCGCCTGTGATGCAGCCGGCCGCCGAGGCGACGGACCTTGCGAAGGCGAGCTGCTCAGCGGGCACGGAGCCCTCTCCCTGTTTCCTGTCATTTTCGACGCGCTCCCTTATGGCCGCCTCATCGACTGACTCACCGTCATCGCCTGAGATGAGATCATGAAGGATGTTCTCATCCTCACCTTTTCCGTACTTGATGGATATGTACATGAGCAGGGAGACAAAGGACATCATGACGATTATCAGCATTCCACCGAAGGTGAGCAGCCCGCCCAGGTCGTACACTGTCCACACGACGAAGAGGAAGAACGTCAGGGATACTGCCGCGGCGATTACTGAAGAAGGCTCTCTTTCTTGCTCTGGCCGTTTCATGTGCTTTCCTCTGCTGCAGGACAGCCCCGCCGGAACCGTCCGGCGCAGCGGGCTGCCGCATAATTTTCAGGCAATCATATCCTAAAGACGAGGGCCCGTCACGGCGGCGCTCACCATCTGGCGGCTCAGATCCCGCGGCTTGCCATGACGGCGTTCCAGGCCCCGGAGATGATTTCGGACTTTTTCCGGTATATTGAGACTACATCCTTGCTGAATCCGCGGTCCCTGACCTTGTCGGGCTGGTAGCGCTCAGCAAGGCGCATGTAGGCCTGCCTGATCTCGCTGATGCTGCTGAGCGGGGAGACGCCGAGGATCCAGAGCGCGTCGTCATAGGACATGCTGCCGCTCTGTGTCCGGCGGTCTCCCAGACTCCAGAATCTTCTGAAGCGTCCGCTGTCATGGAGCATGCTCATGGCCTCGTCAGCCGAGTACCCGAAATGCGCGGCCACTTCGGAGAAGCGGCCCCTCTCCTCATCTGATACCAGGGCGTCGCCGGTGATAATCTCCGCAAGGACTCCGAAGAACACGCCTATCCTCTCCGGATCGCGCCTGAAGAGGCACAGCTGATCCCAGTCGCCGCCGCGTGTCCGGAAAACCTGAAGGAGCTCGCTCACAATGGCGGGGCTGCCTGACGAGAGCCTCATCAGCTGCTGCCTTATGACATAGACAAGATCCGGACTCATGCCCTCGGAGCCCTCGACGTATCCTGCGGCCGCGGCGACAGCCCTCGCGAAGGCAAGCTGATCTGCGGACATTGCGCCGACTCCCGGTGCCTTTTTCCCCGCGGCGCGCTCCCGGATGTTCCTCTCATTTGCTGACTCATCCGGCGAATCACCGCCGCGGCCTGGCGGGATGCAATGCTGGCTGCCGCTCCGGTCAGAGCGCCCGAGTTTCATCGAAACCGGAATTCCGATCGCCGCAATCACCAGAAGTGAGAGCACGAATGCTCCGGGCACGGACTGCGGACTGCCGGCATTGATGTAGAACAAAGGTATTATGACAATGGCCGGCAATCCGAATGCAGCGCATAATTGCCTGACTCGCTTCAAGGTCAGTTTCATTTTCTCTTTCCAGCTGTGAACGGCGCAGAGCGATACTGCTCCGGGACACCGCCGTCCCTCCTCTGTGATCATATCCGAAAGACGCTGATGCGTCACGGCTTAGGCTCTTACCGTCAGGCGGCCTGGGGCTCCGGGAGGCTCGGGAAATACACTCTGGAAAACGGCAGCCGCGCGGCGCTCAGAGGAAGCTGCCGCCGTTTTCCCGGATCAGATCCCGCGCCGGTTTTTCACGACGTTCCAGGCTTCGGAGATGAGCTCGAACTTTTTCCGGTACATTGCGACCACATCCTCGCTGAAGCCGCGGTTCCTGACTTTGTCCGGATGGTAGCGCTGGGCGAGGCGCATGTAGGCTTTCTTCACCTCGCGGTCATTGGTGAGCGATGAGACGCCGAGGGCCCTCAGGGCATCGTCGTAGGACATGCTGCCGCTTTGTGCCTGCCGCTCTCCCCTGTCCCAGAACCTTCTGAAGCGGCCGCTGTCATGGAGCATGCCCATGGCCTCGTCGGCTGAGTAGCCGAAGTATGCGGCCACCTCGGAGAAGCGGGCCTTCTCCATGTCCGAGACCATGGCATCGCCGGCGATAATCTCCGCAAGTACGCCGAAGAACACGCTGATCCTCGCCGGATCGCGCCTGAAGAGGCACATCTGATCCCAGTCCCCGCCGCGTGTTTTGAAAATTTCAAGGAGCTCGTTCTCGACTGCAGGGCTGCCTGAGGAGAGCCTCCTCAGCTGCTGCCTGATGACATAGACAAGATCGGGGCTCATGGCCTCGGAGCCCTCGACATAACCTGCGGCCGCGGCGACAGCCCTCGCTAAGGCAAGCTGATCTCCGGACATTGCGCCGCCTCCCGGAGCCTTTTCCCTCTCGGCGCGCTCCCGGATGACTCTCTCGTTGACTGACTCCGAGCTTGTGTCAATGCCTAGGAATGCGAGGAACTCGTCAAGGCTGAGATCATACTCGGGGGTCCTCCTGAGGGAGTATTTGATTCCCCTTGCGCCGATGAGGCACATCAGGAAGTAGAAGAATTTCACGGCGGGCGGCATGGGCGGCACGCCGCCGCCTTCACCGGCAAACATGAACACGGCAGCCGCAATGAAAGGGGACGCCATAATCAGGCAGAACGTATAGAAGCGCTTCGGGGTCGGTTTCTTCGTTTTCATCAGCCAAGAGGTCCGGAAAATGGGTACGGCAGTCCGGGCAGCAGCCGTGCGCTCTCAGGCGGAGGCTTTCTGTCATGGCCTCAGATCATATCTGAAAACAGAGCAGCGTTCATTAAGATGAGGACTGTTCTGCATCATGGAGCTTTCCGCACCTCGGGACCCTCCTCATCTGACGAAAATTTTGTAAGGCTATCCTCACTTTCGTTTTTTAATGGTATCATCACCGGAGTGCAGGCAATACCGTCCCGGAAATGTTCCGGCAGGCGCCGCTTCAGGCAGACGGGGCGTCCGGTGCGGGGCAGATGAAAAAAGGAGATGATATGAGAGCAGCAGTTGCTTACGATAACGGAAACGTATTCCCTCATTTCGGCATGACGAGCGAGTTCAAGTTCTACGAGATTGAGGACGGAAAGGTTGTCTCGACCTGGATAAAGGACACCGGCGGGGCGAAGCACCATGAAATCGTTGCCTTTCTGAAGAACGAGGGCGTCGGCACCCTTATCTGCGGCGGCATCGGCGGCTGCGGTCAGAGGCTCCTGGCGGAGAACGGCATCACTCTCTTCGGCGGCGTTGCAGGAAGCGCCGACGAGGCTGTCGGGAAGCTCATCAATGGCACTCTTGAGTGCGGCCGCATGGACACCGGCTGCTGCCATCATTAGAAAGCCTTTGCCTCTGCGATGTTTCAATTCACGCCCCTTGCGGGTGCGATGTCTGACAATGCCGGAACTTCAGCAGAACTCAATCAGGAATTCTGCAGAATTGGCCTTGTTATGACAGTAAGATCATCCAGCTCTTCGCCAGCGAAGAGGCAGAACATCTATTCCATTCCTTTATGATAACTGCAGCAGATGGCGCAATCAAATTTTAGTGAATGCAGAGATGTCATAAGGAGTCATTGCCATGAATTTTTACTTGCATCCAAGCAGGCTTAAAATGACTGTGAACAGTAACTCTGCGATGAACTAAAGTGTCTTTTTAATTTGCCAAGTCCGCGGCCTTCCCCATATAATCCTGATGTCCGGCCGCGGCTAAGCCTTCTCATTGACGCCGGACAGGGAGACTGAATGGCCGGAAAACGGGGGGCGGCAGTTCTTGTTGATGCGGATGACATCCCGCATGATGCGCTAAGGGCAATATATTCAGCGCTCAGTTCTGGCTGTGACGTGAGGGTGTTCCGGGTTTTCGGAAATTTCGCGAGGCCCTCGCGCGCTGTGTGGACGGATCTCTCCGCGGAGTTTCCGCTGGAGTACATCATGACGCCGGAGAACACACCCGGCAAGTCGCCGGCATCCCTCGCGCTCGCGCTTGACGTGATGGATCTTCTTTTCACCAGTGACATTGACGTATTCTGCCTCTGCTCGGCGGGAAGCGATTTCTCAAGGCTCGCGAGGAAGCTGAGGGGCTACGGGAAAGAGGTCATCGGCGTAGGCGAAAGCTGCTCCTGCCAAGCGTTCAGGGTTTCCTGCACAAGATTCCTCAACCTGTCTGAACTAATGATGGACAATGGAGCCATGAGTGCACCTTCCACCGGAGAACCATGCGCCGGCGCAGCTTCCGTGGCGGCAGGGCATCAGGAATCAGTCAGCCGTAAGAGGCCTGTTCCGGATAAGGGCTGCAGCGGGAGCCCGGATAATGAAGCGGCGGCGGGCACCGGGGCAGCGCAGAGTCCTCACGGCACTGAGACTGAGAAATCCCATGACAGTGAAGGCAAAATACCAGAGCATGCTGCTGCAGAAGCCCCGGCATCAGCCGGAACAGAAAGCGGGAGCAAGACCACGGCCGCCGGCAGCTCAGGCCTTGAGAGCATCGTGTATAAAACGTTCCTCGCAATGTCAGAGAAGAAAGACCGGGTATGCCTTGCGCAGCTCGTGCAGGCCCTCAGGAAGTCAGTCCCCGGATTCTCTCCGAAGAAGTATGGCTTCAGCAAGTTCAAGGATTTCATCGGGTCCTTCAGTTTCCTTGAGGTCCAAAGGGATGATGTGATCCTGACACAGCCAGGTAACAGCTCCAGGAGCGGCAGAACGCAGCCTCAGTCTGGCTCCGGGATTGGAAAGTTCATCAGGAGCGTCCACCAGCAGCTTTGCAGCAGGCAGGGGAGCGGGAATATCACAACGAGCGATCTCTGCAATGCCCTCGTCAGGGCGAGGCCCGGCTTTTCCAGCAGGCAGTACGGCTATCCGGATTTCCAGAGGCTCCTGAAGTCGCTTGGGTTCGTGCAGGTGGTGAAGCGGAAGGGGAAACCGCCGCTGGTCAAATTCGTAGGCTGAGGCTTGGGTATCATGGTTGAGAAAAGAGAGCCCGGGATAGCAGTGCTGATAGACGGTGAGAACGTCGGCGCCTCCTTTGCCGGCAGGATCCTCGGAACTCTTCAGAAACTCGGCCGGATTGACATCGGCAATGTCTACTTTGACCTTAAGCGCGGCCAGTCCGCGGGGTGGATCAGGTATCTTCCCTCGCTCCCCCTGGAGCCGGTGGTGACCGCGGTTGAGGAAACCGGGAGGAGCGGGTCTGACATCAGCCTGATCCTTGACGCTGTCGAAATCCTCCACACCCGCGACATCGGGATTTTCTGCATCTGCTCGTCTGACGGGGACTTCACCGGGCTTGCCCGCTATCTGAGGGCACATGGAAAGGAAGTGATCGTTGCGGGCGACGGAAAGAGGGTCCCGTCATCGCTCAGGGTTTCGTGCAGCAGGTTCATTGATATCGGAAAGCCGGAGAGCGCCATGGTCTCAGAGCTGAAGGGGCCTTCGGGCGCGGCTCAGAATGCTGACGGGAAGGCGGCAGAACCGGGGCAGGGAGATGAGGCAGTCAGTGAAGAAAGCACCGGTGAGAGCCCTGAAACTGCAGCTCCCGGGATCACTTGTGAGGAGAGCGGCTCTGTGAATGCCGATCTTCATGGAGAAGATGCACCGGATGCCGCCGGTGATTCTGACGGCTCCGTGCAGCTCGAGCTTTCGTTCGGCGCAGAGGATGAGTCTCCGGCCGTGTCAGAGCATCAGGCTGAAGTCCTTATACCGCCTGGAAAAGCTGCTCCTCCGGAAAGCGCCTCATGTCCGGAGCCGGACGGCACCGGAGCGCCCCCGTCTGAAACAGACCTGCCTGAGGAGAATCCGGATAGCATGACGGAGATGGCAGCTGCTGCCCTGCGGGACATCATGGGGAGCAATGATGGGAAAGGCATGAACCGTGCCGCGCTGCAGCAGAGGCTCAGGAGGCTGATCCCCGGATTTTCCGTGAGGAAGCTCGGCTTCAGGCGCTTCGCGGATTTCCTCGCATCCCTTGAGGCAGCTGACGGAGAGCCTCAGGCGAAGGATGGCGGCTTGGAAAGCTCCTCCCCGGGTGATTCAGCGGAGGTATCCTGATGGCGGTTTCCTGTATTTTTCCCTGAATTTTCACACTCTTTTTACGGAGGATCAGTCCCTTCAGGTGGTATATTTCTCCTGAAGAAACGCCCGGACGGCCCCCAGAGAGTGTCCGGGCAGGGAGTACCTGGTGATAGAACAGAGCCGTACGGCAATCCTCATTAACGCGGAAGACATCCCGCATCAGTCAGTTCCGATAATCTACTCAGCATTCAAAACATTCTGCGACATAAGGATCTTCAGAATCTTCGGCAACTTCTCCAAACCGTCCCTCTCCGACTGGCTCCGGGTCTCGCGGCTTCTGCCGGTGGAGCTCGCGATGGCCCCGGACAACACCCACGGCAAGTCCTCGGCGGATCTGGCGCTCGCGCTCGACGCGATGGACCTCCTCTACACGGATGACATCGAGAGCTACTGCCTCTGCTCCTCGGGGAGCGACTTCTCGAGGCTCGCGAGGACGCTCACGGCCTCAGGGAAGCATGTCATCGGGATAGGCGGCCGGAACTCCTGCCGCTCCTTCGCGGTGTCATGCGAGAGCTTCTTCTGCATACCGGACCTGCTCGAGGATCATGGTGCGCTGCTCTCGTCTGTGATCCGCGGCGGAAGCGCGCCTGAGCCGGAGGAGCCCCGTGCGCCGGACGCGGACGGAGTTCATGATGCGGCGGGCAGCCCCGGAGAGGCTCTCAAGGCGGAGTGCTCCACACGCACGGACTCCATGCAACGCACTGTGCACGAAAGGTGCGGCTCCGGAAGCGGATGCCACGGGCAGCACGCGGTCTCTGTCTCGTACCATGAGGTTGAGCAGCTCGTTCTGAGGATCGTGAGACGCCTTTCGGGAAAGAAAAAGCACCGGAAGGTAAACGTCTGCGATCTCGGCAACGAGCTCCGGAAGGAAATCCCCAACTTCTCGACCCTTGACTACGGCTACGCGAAGTTCAAGAGCTTCCTCAGGTCCTTCAGGTTCCTGAAGTTCGAGTCCCACAAGGGGAAGAAGACCATCGTGACCATGGACAGCCATTACCGGGTGCAGTATGAGTGAGAGAGACGGGGCCTCAATAGCGCTCCTCATAGACGGCGAGAACATCGGTGCGGCGTACGCCGGGAGGATTATCCTCGCCCTCCGGAACTTCGGCCGGATCAGGGTGGGGAATGTCTACCTCGATCTGCTCCGCCCGCAGTCCTCGGAGTGGTGCAGGCGCCTCCCGCTCCTTCCCCTGGAGCCCGTCATGACCGCGGTGTCGGAGACCGGGCGCAACAGCTCGGACATCAGCCTCCTCATCGATGCGGTGAGGCTCGCCCACACGAGCGACATCGGGATTTTCTGCATCTGCTCGTCGGACGGCGACTTCACCGGGCTCGCGAGGTATCTGAGAAGCCGCGGGAAGAGCGTCATCATCGTGGGTGACGCGTGCAAGGCGCCGGTGTCCCTCCGGGTCTCGTGCGACAGGTTCATCCATATAAGGGAGCTCGGGACCATCGCGGAAAGCATGCCTGAGGCAGGTTCCGGGGAGCGTGGCGGAGCCGTGGAGGCTCCTCCGGAGGAGAGCTCTCCGGAATGCGGTGTGGATGCCCTGCCTGAGGGCAGGGACTTCCAGTCGGAAGATGATGAGCCCCGGGAGCTCCCTCCATCAGCCGCAGCCCTTTCACTGAAGGGTGCCCGGGGTTCCCGCGGCAGCAGTAAAGGGGGTGATTCACAGGAGAGCTCCGGCAATGAGGAGAAGGCGCTCCGCCTGATGGCTGACTATGCCGCTGGCATTATCAGCGACATTCTCCGGAAATCCGGCCCGGGCGGCATCGGGACAGCGCTCCTGCAGCAGAGGCTCAGGAAGCGGCTCCCCGGGTTCTCGGTGAAGAGGCTCGGCTTCAGGCGCTTTGCGGATTTCCTCGTGACTCTCGGGGGAGTGAGGATCGTATCGACGGGAGACGGGCGGAGCAGCGCCGTCACCTGCATCTGAGCACCGGGATATCTTTACCCTGTCTTTTTCAGCATGATTTGAACTCCGGGCCTCAGGCGGATATCATCAGAGGCGTGAAAGGGACTGCCGTGCGGCATCATCGTGCGATGCCGCAGGTGCCGTCCCGCACTGCGCCTTTCTGCGCTTTGACTTTACCGGGGCTTCAATGAAATTCTTTGACACGCTGGCCGCTTTCAGCTCTTTTGTCGGCAGGACCTTCGCTGTATGGGTCCTCATCCTCGCGGCTCTCTCCTTCTTCTTTCCGTCTGTCTTCACGCCGTTCGCAGGCTATATCCCCATCCTTCTCGGAATAGTGATGTTCGGCATGGGCCTCACCCTGAAGCCCGGAGACTTCTCCGAGGTGTTCAGGCGGCCGCTTGAGGTCCTCATCGGCGTCATCGGGCAGTTTGTCATCATGCCGGTCACCGCGTGGCTCCTCTGCAAGGCCCTCTCGCTTCCTCCCGAAATCGCCGCCGGCGTGATCCTCGTCGGCTGCTGCCCGGGCGGCACCTCCTCGAACGTCATGAGCTTCCTCGCGAAGGGCGATGTGCCGCTCTCCGTCACCATCACTGCCTGCACCACGCTCCTCGCGCCGCTCGTAACGCCGTTCCTCATCTACCTCTTCGCGAGATCCTGGGTTGACGTCGCGCTGCTCCCGATGTTCATCTCCATCCTCGAGATCGTGCTCCTCCCGATTGCGGGCGGCGTAATCATCAGCCACTTCTTCGGCGGCACCGTGGAGAAGGCGAAGTCCAAGGACAGCATCCTCCACACCGGTGCTCTCGTATTTCTCGTCGTAATCCTCCACAACTGCCTCGGCTACGTGTTCGGCTACCTCCTGGCAAGAATATTCCGCATGTCCCTTCCGAAAAGGAAGACGCTCGCGATTGAGATCGGGATGCAGAACTCGGGGCTCGGCGTCGCCCTGGCGATGAAGTTCTTTGATCCGGCCTCGGCTGTTCCCTCGGCCATATTCTCGGTCTGGCACAACATCTCCGGCTCGATCCTCGCGACCTTCTTCTCCAACATGGGAGCGAAAAGTAAGGCTAAGGGCGGGGCAGACGCTGCTCCTGCTGGAGACGGCGCGGCAAAGGCCGGCGCCGGGCAGGTTAAAGGCTGAGGCAGGGACGGGGAGAGAGCATGCTCAACATCATCTGGGGAGTCCTCATCATCGCGGGCATCCTGGCGGTATTCGTGAAGTCCGCGGTTCTCATGGACAGCACTGTCATCTCGGAGGCGGTGAAGTCGCTCTTCCACTCCGCCTCGGTATCGATGGACATCGTGATAGGGCTCGCCGGCATGATGTGCTTCTGGCTGGGGCTCTCCCGGGTGATGGAGAAGTCCGGGATAACCTCCGTTCTCGCGCGCCTCATCACGCCGCTTTTCCGGGTGATAATGCCCGGGGTGCCCGCCGGGCATCCGGCAATCGGCAGCATGACCATGAACCTTGCCGCCAACATGCTGGGGCTCGACAATGCGGCGACTCCCCTTGGCATCAGGGCGATGAAGGACCTTGAGACGCTGAACGGGAACAAGGGCACGGCGACCGACTCCGAGATCATGTTCCTGGTGATAAACACCTCGGCCGTTACGATTTTCCCGGTGTCGGTGTTCCTTTACAGGAGCAAGTTCGGCTCGGCTGCGCCTACAGACGTGTTCCTCCCCATACTCCTCGCGACCATCTGCTCCACAATCGCCGGATTCCTTGCCGTGGCGTTCTGCCAGAAAATCTCTCTCCTCAAGGCGCCGCTCATGGCGTTCTTCGCCGCGCTCATCGGGCTTGCGGGAGGCGTCGCCCTCTGGGCATCGTTCGCCGGGGCATCGCTCGCCGCGCAGGCGACTGCGGTGAGCGACGGTCTGCTCCTTTTCTTCATCGGCTTTGTCCTGGTGTACGGCCTTACACGGAAGGTGAAAATCTATGATGAGTTCGTCGCCGGGGCGAAGGAGGGCTTCAAGACCACCATTGATATCCTTCCTTACCTCGTCGCGATGCTTGCCGCGGTGGCAGTCTTCAGGGCGGGAGGGCTCCTTGAGGCCTTCACCGGCCTCGTGAAGTCCGCCGCGGCGTTCCTGGGCTTTGACACGGCCTTCGCCGACGCGCTCCCGGTGTCTCTCGTAAAGCCCCTCTCGGGGAGCGGCGCGAGAGCCATGATGCTTGATGTCTTCGAGTCCTCGGGCGTCGACTCGTTCGCGGGGCATGTGGCGTCTGTCATGCAGGGCTCCACCGAGACCACCTTCTATGTGCTCGCCGTTTACTTCGGGGCGGTGGGGATAACGAGGGTAAGGCACGCGGTCTGGTGCGGGCTCTTCGCGGATTTCACCTCGATGATCGCCTCGATTGTCATCTCGTACGTGTTCTTCGGAAGCGCCGCATGATCCTTTTTACGGCGCTTAAGGACGGCTTCCTCTACCGGATCCGCTGGCCGGAGGAGCCGAGGCTCCGGGCGGTGTTCCCGGAGAGCACTCTAATATTCTTCGTGAGGCTCGGAGAGAAGGTCGTGCCGGCCTTCCTCATCTTCTATGCGGTGTTCGCCTTTCTCGCTTTTGATTTCCAGTATGTGATCGGGAGCGTCATCTGCATAATCGTCCTTCTGGCTATGCTCCTGAGCGGCTACTTCATCCTCGGGAAAAGAGCCGCGGAGAAGCTCCCGAAGGGCATGGCGGAGTGGTACCTTGAGGTCTGCGCCTCGGACATGATAAGGCCCGCTGAGAGTCCCTCCTTCATGGATCTCGCGAAGGCGCTCTCAAGGGCGTTCTCGGACGGGAAGCGGGATTTCCTTGACGATCTCTGAGCAGCGTGGAAAAAGCTCAGCTCCACTCGTCGGTCTCTCCGGCTGTCATGAGCCCTTTCCGGCCGCACTCCGGGCAGACGGCGTCACTTAATGATTTGAACGAGTCGAAGAAGCTGTCCTCCGCGAGGTCTTTGAGGACCGCACCGGTCCTGCTCTCGCGGTACTCCGGGCGCCACACGGTGCCGTCATCGAGCATCAGCTCGAACATGAACCTTGAGTAGAGGCGCCCGGTCTTCGGGGAAATCATGATGGTGTGGCCGAAGCCCAGGGGCTGCGCCCCGTTCCTTATGAGCTCAAGCGCCCTGTCGCGCATGGCGCTCTTCCTCATGACAGAAAGAAGGAGCGGATCGCCTCCTGTCCGGAGACAGCAGGTGAAGACGTTCATCGGTGAGTACATGATGCCGGTGCCGGTCAGAAATTCTTCTTTATGCCCGCACTTGCAGCGGACCTCGATTATTTTTCCCATGGCGCTACTTTAGCATAGAAAGAGCAGAAGGTTTCACAGAGATAATAGATGCCTGCTCTGTAGTGATGGCTGCTTGAAAAAACAGCGATAATACTGCTATGAAGGAGCAGGTAAATTATCTGCGCACAGGATACAATGTCTTAGTATGGGACTGGTGTGAGGCAGCAGGCTTCCAGACTGTCGGTTTTATTTACGCGGATAGATTCTGTTTTCAGGACACTGTGGATTTCTGATACTCCTGTTTTTTTATGTCCCTGTTATTGGTACGCATTCTGGCATCGAGGTGCAAAATGAGAGAGATAGCTCAGACTCAGAGTTTTAAGGATCTGGTGCACTTTGGTTATATTTATATCGACAAAACAGAGCAGATCTTCAATCTTCTCAAGACCAGAAGGGTTTTTATTTCAAGACCGCGCCGTTTCGGCAAGTCGCTCATGCTGGATACCATTGGAACATTGTTCGAGTTCGGCGTTGATCCTTATTTTAAGGGTACATGGATTTATAGCAAATGGACTGATATTACGTATCCGGTTCTGCGGTTTGATTTTCTGAAATACACCAACGACTATGACACATTCAGAAATATGCTATGTAAGAATATATGGTCGTTTGCAAGAAAACTTAATATAAGGGATGAGATTACATCAGATGTCAGCACGGTAGAGGTCCTCTTTGATCTGTTTCAGGCACTGAACAACCACGGTATAAGGATAGTTATTCTTATTGATGAATACGATGCACAGCTGACAGCAAATATGAATAATCCTGATATATATGAAAAGTTCAGAATCGAACTGCGTAATCTGTATGGAGTTATGAAAGGCGATCCCAGTATCAGATTCCTTTGTATGACGGGAGTTACAAGACTGAAGGATGTCTCAGTATTTTCAGTAGGTTATGACATAAAGGATTTAAGCTATCATCAGCCGGTTTCTGCAGTTGCGGGCTTTACAAGAGCAGAAATCAGAAAATACTACATTGACTATATAAACCTTGCAGTATCGCTTGATAAAGGAATACCGGAAGAACAGGTAACAGAAGGACAGCGCGATGCCCTTTTGGACAGACTTTCCGAAGAATACGACGGTTACTGTTTTGATAAGTTTTACGAGAAGAAGGTGTTTTCAACATGGTCAGTCAACAGTTTTTTTCAGGAAGTTATTGAAAATCAAAGAGTGGTTTTCGGTGATTACTGGTATGAGAACGGAGGAGTGCCATCTGTCCTCGAAAATTATCTGCAGACGCATGATATTCAGATATCAGAAATGCTGTTTGAAAACAATAATGTATCCTGCAGCATCAGTGATTTTTTAAATCCGACTTCTCTTTTGACCATGAATGAGAAGGTGCTGATGTGTCAGAGTGGGTATCTCACCATCGATTCACCGTTGGAAGGGGAAGGACTGAATGTAATACTGAAGATTCCGAACAGAGAAGTATTCAGAGCACTTGCAAGGCTGATTTCACGAAAAGTGTTTCAGAAATACAAGAAACCGACGCTGCTCTGGAGAAACGTTCTGGCCAAAGGAAGTACCGAGCAGATCGTGTCAGAGCTGAATTTAATTTTTAACACGATAAGTTATGAGAAATATCCTGTCTCAAATGAAAAGGTATTCCAGGGGTACCTTCATATATTCCTGATTGGCGCTCGTCAGCCTGTATTTACAGAAGTTCAAAGTTCCGCAGGAAGAGCTGATATTGTGCTTGAATATCCGCAGCGCCGCCTTGTTTTTGAGCTAAAGTACGCCAAGACTGATGCAGAATGCGAGAAAAGACTTCTTGAGGCGGTTGAGCAGATAAAAACACGAAGATACGGTGAAGTTTCCCCTCAAAAAAAGTGCATGAAGCTGGCTTTGGTCTTTAACGGAGATCCAAAGACAAGAAAGATCACTCATTATGCTGAAGTCAGATAATGCAACTCATGAGGCAGCACGGATCTTATTTTCAGACAGGTGATACTGAGCTGCGCATGGTACCTGGATGCAAACTGAAAAGTGCTGTATGCCTTGGATGAGACATGGGAGAGTGCTTTGACACAGAGCTTTAAGGAACTGAGAGACTCAGGCTGCGTCTATGTCGATAAGACTGAACAGATATTCAGGCTTCTCATGACCCCGAGAACATTCATTGCAAGGCCTCGGGGATTCGGCAAGTCGCTCCTGCTTGACACGATCGCAACGCTCCTTGAGTCAGGCGTTGATCCCTATTTCAGGGATACCTGGATTCATGACAGCTGGACTGAGCCGAAATGTCCTGTACTGAGGCTCGATTTTTCTGACTTTTCCGGCGGATACGAAGGATTCTGCAGAAAGCTTACGGCGGTACTGGAGTCTTTTGCCCAAAGACTCGGCATCAGCGGAGAATTCACTCCGGATAAGCGCCCCTGCGTGTCTCTGTTTGAACTCCTGCATGTCCTGAATGATCATGAAATTATGATTGTCATACTGATCGATGAGTATGACGCGCCGCTGAGGGCAAACCTGAATAACACGGAGCTTTACGAAAAGTTCAGGGCTGAGATTCACAATCTGTCATGCGTTCTGAAAGGAGATCACTGCATCCAGTACCTCTGCATTGCCGGTGTAACGAGGTTCATGGATCCCACCTCAGCTTTCAGTGGCACAGACGTGTACGATGAGAGCTATGACTCGTCAGCCGCCGGAATTGCCGGTTTCACCAAGGAAGAGCTCGTGAAATACTTCCGGGGGTCAATTGATTGCGCGGTATCTTCCAGCAAAGGAATACCTGAAGAAGATGTGACTGATGAGCAGCGGGAAGAGCTCCTGGACAGCCTTTCAGAGGAGTGCGGCGGATACTGCTTTGATGAGACGGGCAGGGTGAAGGTGTACTCACCGTTCTCTGTAATCAGGTTTTTCAGGAGCATTGCCGGTGAACTGAGTGATTCGGGATCCTTCCGTAATGAACGTACAGGGCGGGATCCTGTGCTTGCGGATTGCCTTAAGTCACATGGTGTCAGGCTGTCTGATATTCTCACGGACGGGGAAAGAACCGTATGCGGAGAGCCGGACTTCCGGTTTCCTGAGTCCATTCTTTCCATGAATCCGAAAGTGCTTCTGTGCCAGTACGGATATCTGACGCTTGATTCCGGTATCAGAGGTTTCAAGGTAAGGCTTAAGGTTCCTGACAGGCAATCCTTACGGGCACTTTCAGAGCTGCTGCCTGCTTAAAACTGTTATGAAGTGACTGTTGTAAAGGTTCGCGATATCTAACCTTGTCTAT
>DEHC01000089.1 GCA_002351705.1 Gammaproteobacteria bacterium UBA2810
TTGAACTGGGAAGTTTGAGTAAAGAAGGCAAGCTGGAAATGCTGAAAGGAGAACTTTCCGGATATGCAAGCGTACGTATTGATAAGAAAAACAGGCTTATTTTTAAGGATTCAGAAGGCAGGATCACAATATTTGCCTGCGGGAACCATTACTCAGATCATTAAATCGTGCAATCAGACTTATAGTTGGTACTGATTCGTCTGTCATCATGCTTTTGGCGGCCTTCTTCATTATGCTGGCATAAGGCATTTTGTTTTTTTTGAAGAGCCACCTCGAGGATGCCCAGATAATTTCTTTTTTGCGTTTTTTGTGATGAAAGGTCAGTTTTGCAGGACTCATTTCTGATTAAATTACTGCTCGTAGGGTTTGTTAGTCATAACGTTTGAGGTTTCAGTTAATGTTCAAGAAATTAGCATGCGCTGCCGCAGTTGTCGGCGCCGTTGTTACCGTCGGAATGGGTGTTGCCGTAGCTGCTGATGATGCAGGCGGAGTAAGCGTATTCGGCAAGGCAATTTATCTCCGTGGCGAGATGGATGACTGCCCTTGGGACAAGCTCACCGACAAGTGCATGATTAAGAAGGTTGGTGAGAAGGTTTACATGGCTACCGCTGAGCTGAAGGTAGACTGGGCTCCGTACAAGTTCAAGTTCGGTGATGCTTCCTGGACTGCAGGCACCAACTTCGGCTACGCTTCCGAGTCCAAGCCCGGCATCTATGACTTCGCCAAGGGCACCCCGATCAAGCTGAATCCTAACGCTGTATTCGAGGAAGTTAAGGTTACTCCTCCCCATGACGGCAAGTATGACTTCTATCTTGATGCATCCGGTGACGGCCCGGTTGTATACATCAAGGAGCATAAGTAATTCATAGGCCTCAGGCCTCTGAATTCTGATGGGATCCCCGGCACTGTCCGGGGATTTTTTTTGCCTGCCTGAAATGAAGAGGATCTGCCTGCCGCGCGGGGCAGTGCAGCGGCAGGCTCAGGAGTCCTCCTCTTCCTTTCCCTCTCTCTCCTGTCTCCGGCGCTCCCTCTCGCGCTCCTTTCCGAAGAAGTCCTCCCTCGGGTGCCCGCTTTCGAATATCGCCCTGAGCCTTGCGTTCGCAACCTCGGTGTAGATCTGGGTCGTCGAGAGCGAGGCGTGGCCGAGCATCGCCTGCACGGCCCTGATGTCTGCCCCGTGGTTCAGGAGATGGGTCGCGAAGGCGTGCCGGAGCGTATGCGGTGAGAGGTGGGCAGTGATCCCGGCGCGCTCCGCGTAGATCTTGATCCTGTACCAGAAAGTCTGCCTGGTCATCTCCTTCCTGAACTTCGAGAGAAAGAGGAACTCCGAGCGTCCCAGGGGATCGAAGTACGGCCTGGCAACGGCGCGGTAGCTCTTCAGCAGTGCAATTGCTGCCTCGCCGATGGGGACTATCCTCTCCTTGTTCCCCTTGCCGATGACGCGGACGAGTCCCTGCGTGAGATCGACATTGCTCCAGGTGAGGCTGATGAGCTCGCTCACGCGGAGCCCTGATGAGTAGAGGACCTCGAGCATGGCGCGGTCGCGGAGCTCCACGGGATCCTTGGTGTCAGGCGCGTCAAGGAGCCTTTCGACATCATCCTCGCTGAGGTCGGAGGGGAGCCTCCTTGGCCTCCTGATGCTCTTAACCGTGTCGGCGGGGTTTCTGTCGGTGTAGCCGTGGGACTTCCGGAACTTGCAGAAGCTCCTTATCGCCGAGACGGTCCGCATGGTCGACGTGACGCTGAACTGAGCCTTCTGCCGCTCGTCAAGGTAGCCGAGGATGCTCTCCTCTGTCATGGTCTCAAGGGTGAGCGGCGGGTTCTGCGCCGCAAGGTAGTCGGCGAAGAACAGGAGATCCGAGAGGTAGGATGACACGCTGTTCTCTGAGAGCTGCTCGGCGAGGAGCTTCTCCTCGGCGTAGCGCCGGAGGACGGGATCCGTGATGTCCTCGATAACCACATGTCCTTTCCGGGTCTTGCTCATGGGCGCCTCTGCTCTCAGACTTCTTATCCGGGCAATTTTAGCACCCTGGCGCATTGCGGCTCAGCGCAGGTGATGCTTATCAGAAAGGAATTCGGAAAACTGCCTGCTGACGACTGCGGGCAAAGATACAACGAGGAGATGAATATGCCCCGTATCCTATCACCGTGACGTCCGGCTGTCGAGGAGTTTTGCGCTAATTCCATATAACGCGGGAATTTCTGAGAACAGAGACGGAAAAGGCCCCTTGCGGGGCCTTAAGTGCGGCAGGGCTCTCCCTTAGTCAGGGATGCCCAGCTTGTTGCCGAGATAGTGGATGTTCTCCCCGCCCTTGACGAAGACCGGATCCTGCATGAGCTCCTTGAGGAGCGGGATGTTGGTCTTGATGCCGTCGATGACGAACTCGTCAAGCGCCTGGCGCATCCTTGCGATGGCGCAGGAGCGGTTCTCCGCGTGGCAGATGAGCTTCCCGATGAGGGAGTCATAGTAGGGCGGAACACGGTAGCCGTCGTAGATGTGGGAGTCCCAGCGCACGCCGAGCCCGCCGGGCGCGTGGAGCATCTTGATGAGGCCCGGGGCGGGCATGAAGGTATTGGGATCCTCCGCGTTGATACGGCACTCGATGGCGTGGCCCCTTACCTTGATGTCGCTCTGCTTGAGGGTGAGCGGGTTGCCGTCAGCGATGAGAAGCTGCAGCTTCACGATGTCGACGCCGGTGATGGCCTCGGAGATCGGGTGCTCTACCTGGACGCGGGTGTTCATCTCGATGAAGTAGAACCTTCCGTTCTCATAGAGGAACTCGAAGGTTCCGGCGCCGCGGTAGCCGGTCTCGACGCAGGCCTTCGCGCACCTGGCGCCGATGTCATCCCTCTGCTCCTCCGTGATGAACGGTGCGGGGGCCTCCTCGATGACCTTCTGGTGCCTTCTCTGCATGGAGCAGTCGCGCTCGGCGAGGTAGACCGCGTGGCCCATTCCGTCAGCCATGATCTGGAACTCAACGTGGCGGGGGTTCTCGAGGTACTTCTCCATGTAGACCTCGCCGTTGCTGAAGAACTGCTCGGCCTCGCGGCTCGCGAGGTTGATGGCGTTCTGCAGGTCCTTCGGATCATAGACGACGTGCATGCCGCGTCCGCCGCCGCCGCCCGATGCCTTGATGATGACCGGGAAGCCGATCCTCTCGGCGATCTTTATGTTCTCCTGCTCGTCGGTGCCGACGGGGCCGTCAGAGCCCGGGACGGTCGGAACGCCGGAGTGCTTCATGGCCTTGATGGCGGAGACCTTGTCTCCCATCAGCCTGATGCTCTGCGAGGTCGGTCCGACGAAGATGAAGCCGGAGCGCTCGACCTGCTCGGCGAAGTCGGCGTTCTCCGAGAGGAAGCCGTAGCCCGGGTGGATGGCCTGCGCGCCGGTGACCTCTGCGGCCGCGATGATTCTCGGGACGTTGAGGTAGGACTCCTTCGGGGTGGGGCCTCCGATGCAGATCGCCTCGTCGGCGAGCTTCACATGCTTGAGGTCGCGGTCAGCGGTCGAGTAGACCGCAACCGTCTTGATGCCCATCTCCTTGCAGGTCCGGAGGATGCGCAGCGCAATTTCGCCGCGGTTCGCGATGACCAGCTTTTCAATCTTGTTCATGCGCTTCCTCCTTATTCAAGGACGAACAGCGGCTGGTCATACTCGACGATGTCACCGTTGGAGACGAGAACCTTCTTGATGGTGCCTGCCTTGTCGGCAGTGATCTGGTTCATCATCTTCATGGCCTCGACGATGCAGAGCGGATCTCCCTTGCTGATTGACTGGCCTTCCTCGACGAACGGCTTCTGGTCCGGGGCGGAGGAGCGGTAGAAGGTTCCGACCATGGGAGACTTGATGAGCTTCTCGTCAGGAACATTCGCCTCGTCTCCGGCTGCGGGAGCCTCCGCGGGAGCTGCGGCGGGCGCAGGGGCGGCTGCGGCAGCCGGAGCAGCGGCCTGAAGCGCTGCAGCGGGCGCGGTCACCATGACCGGCTGGGCTGCCGAGGCGCGGCTGATTCTTACGGACTCCTCGCCCTGGGTCAGCTCGATTTCGGACACGCTCGACTGCTCGATGATTTCGACGAGGCTTTTTATTTTCCGGATATCTATTTCCATATTGTTCTCTCTCTAATCCCGGGCTTTGGTGGCCGCCCGAAAATGTCCCGCTGCCGGAAGTTCCGCTTGAGTTCTATCCCGTTGGCGGAAGGACCGGGGATTTTAAAACTTGGGACGCTCCTGCGCCCCGTGCAAAAACTTATTTCTTTCCGTCAGAGAGCAGCATGGCGGCGCGCCGGAGGGCGCACTCGTAGCCGAAGCTGCCGAAGCCGCAGATGACGCCCGCGGCCTTGTCGGAAAGATAGGAATGGTGCCTGAACTCCTCACGGGCGTGCACGTTCGAGATGTGCACCTCAAAAAAAGGAACGCTCACGCCGAGGAGGGCGTCGCGGATGGCGACGCTGGTGTGGGTGTATGCTCCGGCGTTGATGATGATGAAGCCGGCATTCCCCATTGCCTCATGGATGCGGTCAACAAGCGCGCCCTCGCTGTTTGACTGGAAGAACTCCGTCCTGATGCCGAGGCTATCGCCTACATCCTTCAGGTGATCGCAGATAGACTTAAGCGTCTCGGAGCCGTAGATCCCGGGCTCCCTTTTCCCCAGGAGGTCGAGATTCGGCCCGTTGATGATGAGGACGCTCTGCTGTTTTGACTCTGCCATGCTGCCTCCAGAAAGACGGATATCCGGCAATTTTACTCTATCATGAGGCTTTCATGAAATACTGTGAGAGAGATATTGTTACTTGAAACATGCTTTTTTTTGCGGGAAAACGCGTGAAATCCGCAGAAAAAGGCCCGGAAAGCGCTCCTGAAGCGGCTTTCCTGCGGGGGAAGTTTTTCTCGGCGAGGTTGCAATGAAAAGGCAGAATGGGGGATAATTGCGGCGTCTTTCTTTGTAAGTCGTACTTTTCGAGGTTCCGCATCCGCGGCACCGCAACATTGAGGAATTTCCATGCTGAGACGTGATCTCAAAATCGCGGAGTTCGATCCCGAGCTCTGGGAAGCCATTACCGAGGAAAATACCCGTCAGGAGGAGCACATCGAGCTCATTGCTTCTGAGAACTACACCAGCCCCATGGTTATGGAAGCCCAGGGTTCGCAGCTGACCAACAAGTATGCCGAGGGATATCCCGGAAAGCGCTACTACGGCGGATGCGAGTATGTCGACAAGGCCGAGCTTCTTGCCATCAAGCGCGCGAAGGAGATTTACCACTGCGAGTACGCCAACGTTCAGCCCCATTCAGGCTCACAGGCCAACGCAGCTGTCTATGCAGCCCTCTGCAATCCGGGTGACACCATCCTCGGAATGAGCCTTGCCTGCGGCGGACACCTCACCCACGGCGCAAAGGTCAGCTTCTCCGGAAAGTTCTACCATTCCGTACAGTACGGCGTCAACGAGGAAGGCAAGATCGACTATGACGACGTCCGCGCGAAGGCACTCGAGTGCAAGCCCAAGGTAATCGTCGGCGGCTTCTCCGCATACTCTGGGATCGTTGACTGGAAGAGGCTCCGCGAGATCGCAGACGAGGTCGGCGCATACCTCTTCGTCGACATGGCACACGTCGCAGGACTTGTCGCAGCAGGCGCATATCCCAGCCCTGTTCCCTATGCCCATGTGGTAACCACCACCACCCACAAGACCCTCGCAGGCCCCCGCGGCGGAATGATCCTCTCCGACTGCCATGACGAGACCATCTACAAGCACCTGAACTCAGCTGTGTTCCCCTGCAACCAGGGCGGCCCGCTGATGCACGTCATCGCCGCAAAGGCCGTTGCCCTCAAGGAGGTCATGACCGATGAGTTCAAGGAGCGCCAGTTCCAGACCATCAAGAACGCGAAGGCAATGTGCAGGGTATTCATGTCCAGGGGCTACAACGTTGTCTCCGGCGGCACCGAGAACCATCTGTTCCTTGTGAACCTCATCGGCCGCGAGATGACCGGAAAGGACGCGGAGGAGGCCCTCAACAAGGCCAACATCACCGTCAACAAGAACGCTGTACCGAATGACCCGCAGAAGCCGTTCATCACCTCCGGCCTCCGCATCGGCACTCCTGCCGTTACCCGCAGGGGCCTCAAGGAGTCTGAGGTCAGCGAGCTCGCCGGACTTATGTGCGACGTCCTCGACCACTGGAAGGATGACAACTACATTGCCGGCGTAAAGGACAAGGTTGTTGCCCTCTGCCGCAAGTTCCCTGTATACGGTTGATAAGCCATATATAAGGCATTGCATGGAAGGCTCCCTGCTGGGAGCCTTTTTTATATCAGGAAACAGTGCCTGCCGGGAGGGTTTCGGACCGTATCATTCCTTCCGTCTGTCCCTCACATCATTTTCTTCCTTATCCCCCTTTATCTCCCGTCCCGGATTTGTCGTTGCTCGCGGCTGCCTGATCCAGCATTTCGTCCGGAATAAAGTTTTCTGCATGATATGACCTGCTATGGCGTATCAGACGATATTAAGATTTGATTGGCTGCAAGGCGCCGGATATCATTGTCAGCAGAGAAGAAAAGCACGGGCGGCCATGGCTCAATGAGCGGCGGCTTGCTGAACAAGACAGGACTGTGTGAATAAAGATACGGACGGCAGATCAGATATGGAAGACGAAAAGAAAAATGAAATCAGAAGCATAATCCAGACGAAGATCGGGAACAGAAACTTCAATACGATGGACGACTCGCTCTTCAAGTTCATATTCGGGAAGGAGGAGCGCAAGCACTTCACAATCGATTTCCTGAACTCAGTGCTCGGCGGGTCACTCGGCCACAGGATCAATGACCTTGAGTTCAGGCCGACTGAGCAGATCCCGTCCAATAAGGCGGACAAGGCGCCGCGCTTTGATGTGGCGTGCAGGCTCGACAGCGGAGAGCTCATTGATGTCGAGGTGCAGATTGCCAACCGGCACAACATGAAAAAGCGCACGCTTGCCTACTGGACATATATGTATTCTACGGGAGTGCGTGCCGGGGAGGACTATGAGAAAGCGAGCCCGGCCATCACAGTCAACATTCTCGCATTCAGCATTCGCCCGAAGCCGGCTCCGCACTCGTCGTGCAGCATCAGATATGACGACGATCCTTACGAGGCTTTCAGCGAGGACCTCAGGCTGCACTTTCTTGAGATACCGAAATTCCTGAAGGCTGCGAGGAACAGACCGTTCAGCAAAATGACGAGGATGGAGCGCTGGATGGCGTATTTCGCTTTCCGCTCTAATAAAAAGAAACAGGAGCTCGCAATGTGCGATGATGTGATAAGCAAGGCATATGACGCATGCGATGTCTTTTTCAGCAGCATGGAGGAGCGCATGAAATACATTAACAGCGAGATAGCACGTATGGATTACCATGCAGATATAAAGGATGCCGAGGAGCGCGGAGAAGAGCGCGGCATGGAACGCGGGATAAAAATCGGCGAGGAGCGCGGAGAAGAGCGTGGAGAAGAGCGTTTTGCTAAACTCATGCAGATCCTGACATCACAGAACAGGAATGATGATATTTCCAGAATCATTACTGACAAAGCATACCGTCAGGAACTGTTCTGTGCCTTCAATATCTGAGGAAATGCAGTAAGCCTGAGCAAAACAGCATCAGGGCATGTATCTGAACATGTCAGACTGTCAGACCGGCGCTGCTGTTCCTGCGCCGGCTGGTTTTGCTGTTTTGAGATGTTCCGCCTCAGGTCTTCCACGATGAGCATTCTATGTCCGGTGTTCTGCGGTATGAAGTTGCGCAGAGGAACCGACGATGTGCGCTGATGCCATTATCATTTTTTACAGTTATGTACTAGTACTATGTAACGCAT
>DEHC01000063.1 GCA_002351705.1 Gammaproteobacteria bacterium UBA2810
AGAGATTTTTCTATAGCCTCGAACGTATCAATTCGATTCTTATAGTTGGTGAAGACGGCCTGTACTCGAACACTCTGCGCTTTATTTTTGAACTTATCCAGAATGTCGATGACTGTGAATACGAGTCTCCCGATGATTGCAAACTGGATATGCGCTTTGATTTCAATGAAAACAGGATCATTCTGACTTATAACGAAACAGGATTCACCCCGTTTAATGTTTTCGCTATAACCGGTATTGCCGAGGCAGCCAAAAATATCTCATCCGTACAGAATCAGATCGGAGAGAAGGGCATAGGATTCAAGTCAGTATTCGGAGTTTCTGACAAGGTTCTGATTCGGAGCGGGTGGTTCTCTTTTGAACTCTACAGAGACAATTTCACAATCCCGATCCCGTCCTATGAAAATAAGGAATACTTTCATGGGACGCAGATGACTCTGTTTGTTGCAAGGGGCAATGGCGGAGCAAAATATATCTACGATGAAGTAAAAAAACAGTATTGCGATGAGGAGGCGCTTTTCAGTAAAAATCCCCTGCTGTTTCTCAACAAACTTACTTCCCTTAAGATGTATTTTGATGAATGCAGGTGCATGGAATTTCATGTGTCACGCTCGGAACTTTCTGATGAGCCGGGGGTTCATGTGGAGAAAGAGGTAGAGATATCTGTGAACCTGCATGGCTATGACAGCGATACCGGCAAGGATGTTGATGTCACAGACAAGAAGATCAGGTGTGTCCGCTACTCGTATCCGGTTGTATTCAGTAGGAAGGCATGTCAGTCACGTTACGGTGAGCAGACAGAGGTAGGCATTCCGGACGGTAAGAAAATGGTTTTGCGTGTGATAATGCCATATCCTGAGTACATTAAAGATGTAGGCAATGGCGCTCTTTACTCTTTCCTGCCTACCCAGCAGAAGCTCTCAGTTCCCCTTGTCTGTCATGTTCCGTTCAAGCTTGCCGGCTCTAGGGAATTCGTTGATCCGCAGGGTGAGAATTTGTGGTTTACTGAGGCGCTTCGTTATCTTTCCGAACTGACAGATAAGGCATACGATGATTGGAAAACAGTCGTCAAGGAAGAAATTGTCCGGTATCTCCCCGGTTTCAGTGAGTACCTGTTTGACATTGACAAAAACAACAGCAAGGAGCGGTGCCTCAGGAAAGATGATTTTTCTGGGAGCCACTATCTGAGTCTGCCCTTGTTCCTTGCCGTTGATGGCAATTATCACAGAGCATCAGATGTTTTCTGCTTTGATCAGAAAGAGCAGATTGCTGAGCAGGAAAAAGTCAGCAGTATGATGGGATTCAGGAACCTGCTGTTTGTCACCTCGTATCCTGTCAGTAAGCTGCACCTTAAAACTGAGCGGGATATCAAGAACCGGCTTTTCATAAGGGCTTTGTCTGAGCCTTCTGTGACTGCAGAAATCCTGGATTACCTGGACTCGGCAAAATACAGCTATCCTGATGATCTTGACGAGGAAAATCTGTCCTTTACCGCTGAGCAGATTGAGATTTTTTTCAGACATCCAAAACTTGCCGGGCTGCTTAAGTCAATCGGCTGCCGCTCTATTAATAATAATAAACAGCCTCCGTTTATGGTTAAGTCTCTTTTGCTTCTTAAGAACATAGGTGACGTGCTGTACGATGGTTTTGAATTGGCCGAAACTCCGCGCAAAATAGAAGCCTACATGAAGTCGTGCGGCAGCAAATGCATCTGCCTTGATATTGATGATGATGCTTTCCTGCCGTGCCGCAACGCTGTTATCCTCTCGGAGAGAAGCACTCAGGCGTCCTTTGCCTCTCTGTGTTACGCAATAGATAAAAGAGACACTTTTGCAATTCGCATAAAGCTGCGGGAGGCTTCAAAGCAGCTGGATCAGTCTGTAGAAAGCGAGGAAGGCACAGTAGCTGACTATCTGCGCAATCTTGGTAATGTCCGGCGTGCGATCAAGGACGCTCTAGGAAATGACGGATACAGAAGCTATATAGATCTGATCCTCAAATCCGGAACTGATAAAGGGCGTTTTATCCAGGAAATTCTTCAGAATGCCGATGACTGCGATTACCCAGATGGAGCTGTTCCGTCATTTTCGCTGATTCGGAAGGGAAATACTGTTGTTACAGAATACAATGAGACCGGTTTCAGCAGGGCAAACGTCCGCGCAATCACTGCTATCGGCGAGTCAACCAAAAAGAGGCTTGTTGACGGCAACCTGAAGGTCATCGGTGAAAAGGGAGTCGGGTTTAAAACCATATTTGCAGTTGCCGCAGAGGTCAGAATATACAGCGGGGAATACTCTTTCTCCTTAAGTGACCATGAGCCGACGATCCCCAAGATGATAAAGTTTCCGGAAGATGAAACATATGCCGGCACAAGGATGGAGGTTGTTTTAAGAAGACCTGAGTCCTTTCCCACCTACGATGAAAAAACTATCCTGAAGTTATGTCTGTGCCTTCGCAGGCTGAGGTCAATTAAACTCGGATCTCATGATGTAAAAATTGAAGATACCGATGGGCAGCGGCTTATAACCATTGATGGCAAAGAACATATATTTGAGCGGTTTACCCATGTATTCACTGTCACTGACGAACTGGCGCTTGAGGAGCGCAGGCACGGATCGCGGGCAATATCACCTGAACAGACCATCATTTGTATTGTTCCTAATGAGACAGACATACTCAAGGAATATGCCCTTTATAACGGCCTGCCTACCAAGCATAGAATGAAAATACCTCTGGTGATTGACGCTCCGTTTGCGCTGACCACGTCACGTGAGGAAATTGAAACGGACAGTTCTGCCTGGAATGATATTGTCCGCAGGGAACTTTATTATGCAGTGATGAAAGTAATCGATTCCTTGAAGGAAAAGGAGCGTGAGAGAATCTTCAGATTCATGAGATTCGTTCATAACGGCAAATCTTATGAAAATGACATTTCAGACTGTCCGTATCTCAACGCATCAAGCGATTTTCTGAGTGTACTTAAGTCAAGAGAGATACTGCCGACGTTTGACAGGGAAGCGTTCGAAATACCTAAGAGGAAAGTTGCCTACAGGTACCCAGAGGTGGCAAATATCCTTTTCAGGAAAAATAAATTTGCCGACATTAGGCCGCTGGCTGTCATTGATGTGAAAAGTCCGGCCTATGATATGGCACTCAATGCACTTGAGTGTGAAAAAGCGCCATTCAAAGATGTCTTTGCGATAGTTTCAAACAAAGATTCAAACTACGCAGAACAGTTCATAGATGAACAGGCATTCCGCACGGAACTATATAAATTTCTGAAAAATACTCCACATGAATTTAAAGAACCGGTAAAACAGCTGGCTATTATTCCGGTATTTGGAAAAACAGAAGGAAGTACAGAGTATATCAGCTGGATGAATGGACGCATTTTCGTAAAGCCGGGGACCAAAGTATCTGCTGGAAATTACTATGTTTTGAACGAAAATCTGCTGACTAAAACAGATTGTGAGGAAATTTTCTCAGTTAATATCAATGAAATGAATGAGGAGTATGAGCGCAACCAATACGAACAACAGTTGAAAAAAATCCTGCAGACCGGAGATCTTGAAGACATATACTGCTTCATAATCAGTGAGTATCAGTCTGGAAGACTGGATCGATACGATGCGTTCTGGGCACTGCGCGGTGCTGACAGACTGCCGCTGAAGAATGGTCTTGGAGAAATAGTTGATAGCGCCTCCTCTCCGCTGTTTATGTGTGATCATGCTGATTATTTCCCCGTTAAAATGATTCAGAGTGTGATTGTCAATGATGAATGCACTGGATTTGCAAGGAGGATTAATAAATTTAAAGATCTGAAAGAAATTCACCCTGAAGATTTCCATTATCAGGAAACGCTGACAGCTGATGATGTGGAAATGCTTATGGCGCCGTCAGAATACAATGATGAAGAGCCTTACTTTAAGAACTGGCAGGAAATACTTCGGTACTTTTACCGGGCTGAACTTTTGTCTGATGAACTTATTGAGACATATGACCTGGAATTTTTAACTGACAGGCGCATAGATGCCGAAGAAACCGCCAGTTATGAGTTTCCCTCCGAGCCTGCCAGTGACAGAAACGCAATTAGAAACCATGTACGCAGGCAATGGCAGAACCCTGTAAAGATCGTCTCTGTAGAAGTCAAGAGAACTGTTCAGAGAGGACAGAACCAGGACGGTTCGACTTTTGACCTTGACAGAGATGATGCCCGTCAGGGGGCATTGCGTACATATTCACCGTACGAAGAACCTCAACTATGTTTTTGTCAGATGTGCGGTAAGGTCAAACCGCAAGGGCTTATTGAGGTGAACAACATTGAATCGTTGCCAAAATACTTTTTCCCTCAGCTGAGAATCGCCCTGTGTCTTGACTGTAGCAAGCATTTTAAATCGTTGAGGAACAACCAGATAATAAGAGAAAAATTCCTGGAGGCTATAAAAGATGCTCAAATCTGGGATGAGGGAACAGTCGAGATTCCTATAGGACATGACGATACGATAAAGTTTACAGGCAAACATCTGGCAGAGGTTCAGGAAATTCTTAAACAGATGCCGGGGGAATAAACAATACCTCTGTACGATGTCCGGAAGGGAAGTCTGGGGCTTATGGCTCTTTCTGCTATATTTTCCTGTAAGAATTCAGCGCAGATGGCATTGATAGTAGGTATGTGACCTTGTCTGCGCTGTAATCCCTGCATGCTTGATGAACCGTGGCAAATGGGGTATTTTGTGAGCATCGGTCGTAGCTGCCGGCTCATGCCGTCCGCCTTCGGAGCATTATGGCAGCGTAAATCCGGATACTCTCCGGGGAGGTTTCAATGAAGACTCATAGATCTGCATTACTGCCGGCTATCTCCAGAGGGACTGAGACCGGGCTCCTTCCGGCCATCCTTATCTCCCTTCTGTGCCTTGCGCCTGTCTCCTGCGGCGAGAGCGGCGGCAAGGAGCTCGTATCAGGCGAGCTCACCTCGGACGGCTCCATGAACATCGGAGGGACGACCGTAAGCGTCCATAAGGGGATTGTGAGGGCAGGGCGCACCTCATACGGCCTGGTGCCGCCAGGATCAAGAGTGTTCGCCAAGAAGATGAATGACGGCTCTGTCCTCATCACGGTGAACGGCGAGCGGCGCTATCCCGAGTCGCAGAAGGGGGACACCGGCCGGGGCGGCACGCTGCCAGCCCCGAAGCTGATGGGAAAATGATTTCTGTATGCGCTTTTTTCAGAGGATAAGACAATGAACAGGCTTTTCTGCCTCCTCATCATCGGAGGCGCAGTCTCACTCGCCGGATGCTCGGCATCATCCACCACGGCCGGCCAGGTAAGCATGTTCGAGGACGGCGAGATTGCCGGGGCAACCATGATCGACATGAAGACCCGGAAGTATGACTCCTTCAGGAACTCGCTCCTCGGCAGCATCGGCGGAGCCGTTATCGGGAACCTCATCGGCGGCCGCACCGGATCGACCATTGCAGGGGCAGGGCTCGGCCTCCTCGCGGGCTCAGCGGGTACAGAGCTCGCGAACCGCACCGGTGACGGACTCAGGCTTGAGGTGGTGACTGACGGCGGCTCCTACATGCTCGACGAGCCGTTCTCCTGCGATCTGAGACCGGGTGCCAGGATCCGCGTTATCCAGGGCAGCGAGGGCGCTGACGTGCAGGTCTGGAAGGACGGGGCTTTCAGGGTTCCCTCCGACACCGGTGAGGATGACTGCCCGGCTTACTATAAAAAGGTCAGGACCGGCTTCGCCGGAGGCGGCTCAGAGACGAGGCCGCACCGCGCTGATCCTGCAGACTGATGATAATTCAAGCGGACAGATGACAGCGTCTGTCCGTTTCTCTTCACTGCCTGGCTGATATTTCTGTTCTTATTCGCTGCTGTGCTGTATCATATGAAACTGTTTTCCGGCAGTCCCGCCGGTGTCTTTTGGAGCTCACATGAATAATAAAGTTGCTGCCGGTGCGCTGTGCGCCGCTATAGTCATCGGAGCCGGCGTGTATTTCGGCGGTGTAGTCTTTACCAAGCATCAGGCCGACAAGATGCTTCCGTCAGCGCTCGAGAATGCCAACAAGCAGCTCGACGCCAAGGGAACCGGGCTCCGGATAGACTATGAGCGCCTCTCTGACGGCCTCATGAGCGAGAAGGGAAAGATTACCATGATCTGGGATCCGGTACGCAGCACCGTCGCAAACCTCTCGCCTGCCGACATCGCCTCAATCGGGCGGCAGAACCTTGTCCTTGAGGGAGACATTGACTACGGCTTCCTCTCCTATGACAGCAGGTTCAGGACTGTCTCAAGCTCAATGGACCAGAAGCTCAGGGAGTACGGCCTCAAGAGCTTCCCTGACATAAAGATAAACGTCAGCGGCGGGGTAAGCGGCAAGCTGAACGCCAGTGTCCTGGTGCCGGAGACCGAGCTCAAGTCCGAAAAGAACGGCGGCTCCTTCAGGCTAAGGGAGGCGAAGATCAGCTACAGCGCTGACGCGAAGACCGGAAAGCTCATTGAGGGAAGCGTAGATGCCGGCGGGGCAGTGATCAGCGCAAAGGATGATGCCGGCGCTGTCACGGTGAACATCGGCAAGGTGAAGAGCGATGTTGAGGAGTCAGGCAGGCTTGACTCTTTCGTCGAGTCCGCATCATTTGACTTCCAGCCCAAGTCAGACACGGATCACTCGCTTAATGTCTCCTCGCAGGAAATCCGGGTCAGGAGCGGCATGGACGGGAGCGACTTCAGCTATAAGCTTTCTGCCGGCAACCTCGTGTATACCATCAGCGGCAAGCGCGCCGAGAAGCCCGTGAAGGGCGTTTTCACCGTCGATGACGCGCAGCTTGACTTCAAGGTCAGGAACGCCCAGAAGGGCCTTGAGGAGGCCCTCGGCGGCAGCGACGAGCAGGCACTGCTCCGCTACATCAGGGCAAACGGCCTTGACATGACAGCGGATCTCGGCGGAAAGTACGGCAAGGGCGACATCTCCCTGAAGGCTGACGCGCAGATCGAGAAGGGCTTTGATCCGACCAACTACGCGCAGATTGCCGGGAAGGTTCAGGCGAAGGCTTCGGTCAGCATCCCGAAGGCCCTGATTGCTGACATCGACAATACCAGTGAGGCATTCGGCAACACCTCGAACATCTCCGACATGATGCTGATGGTAAAGGATTACCTCAAAATCACCGACAGCACCATCTCGACCGATGCCGAGCTCAAGGGCGGGCACCTGAAGGTCAACGGAAAGAATGTAATGTAAAGCCGCTCAGGCATCAGGCTCAATTCGCAGGGAGCAGGAGGCACGGCCGCCTGCTCCCTGTTTTATAATCGGCTGGAACCAGTGATGCGGAGGCTCTATGCAGTTCATGATTGACAGTGAGGGCTGGATTGAGGGCGTGAGGCGGGTGCCGAGCCCGTTCTGCGATGACAGGCCGGAGGGCGAGATCTCGCTCCTTGTCGTCCACAATATCTCCCTTCCTCCCGGGAAGTTCGGCGGCGGATATGTCGAGAAGCTCTTTACGGGAACGCTTGATCCGAAGGCGGATCCCTACTTTGAGCAGATTGCGCTCATGCGCGTCTCATCCCACTGCTTCATAGAAAGGAATGGCCGCGTCACCCAGTTCGTCCCGTTCCTGAGGCGCGCCTGGCATGCCGGGGTGTCGCACTACGAGGGGCGGGAGAAGTGCAACGACTTCTCGGTAGGCATAGAGCTTGAGGGCACGGATCACGAGCCGTACGAGGATGCGCAGTACGAGGCGCTATCCTCGCTGACGGCAGGGCTCATCAGGGTTTACCCGGAGATGAGCATAAACCGGATGACCGGGCACTGTGACATCGCGCCGGAGCGCAAGACAGACCCCGGCGAGGCCTTTTACTGGGAGCGCTTCAGGAGGCTCGTCGAACAGAAGTGCGCCGGCCGCTCCTGACCATTCATCCTTCCTTTTTCTGCTCCGCATCGCCGTCAGCCGCGGGGCGTTTTCTTCTTCCGGGTATTACCGCGATCATGGTCGCGGTGAACATCAGCGCGCAGCCCGTGAAGGCCTGCGCGGTCATCCTCTCGCCGAGGAACAGCACTCCCGCGAGGGCGCCGAAGGCGGACTCCAGCGAGAGGACAATCGATGCTCCGGCGGGGTTTACTCCTCTCTGCCCGACAATCTGCAGCGTATAGGCGATGCCGTTCGAGACGATGCCGCAGTAGAGGATGGCCGGCATTGCCGCTTTGATTGCCTCCCAGGAGTCAGGGCCGTTTATGACGGCTAGCACCAGGCCGAGGACCGATGCGACCACGAACTGTCCGAACGAGAGGAGCACGCCGTCGACCCTCCGGACCCAGTAGTCGATGACCTGCACATGGACGGCAAAAAGAAGAGCGCACATGAGCACCATCGCATCCCCTGGCTCCATGGAGAGGCTCTGTCCCCTGAGCGTGAGGAAGCCGAGCCCGGTGGCAGAGATGGCAACGGCGATCCAGATCCTGAGCCTGTTTTTCTGTCCGAGAAAAAGCCCGAGGACCGGGACCAGGACCACGTACATCGCCGTGATGAACGATGCCTTGTGCACGTCAGTGTACTTGAGCCCGTACTGCTGGAAGCTCTCGGCCGCAATGAGGCAGGCGCCGACGGCAAGCGATCCCCATATGAAATCAGATTTGCTGCTTTTCCTTATTGCGCTTCCTCCCTTTACCCTGATCCTGGAGGCGATCATGATTACCGGAACCAGGAACAGCGCACCGATGAGCGTGCGGAAGAAGGTGAAGGTGAACGGCGACACGTAGTCCATGCCGAGCTTCTGCCCGACGAAGCCGCCGCCCCAGCCTAGGGCGGTCAGAAGAAGGAGAAAGTACTGTCTGAGTGCGAACATGGGAAATTCCGGACAAAAAAAGGCGGATCTCTCAGGAGATCCGCATCATTACATACATGAGACGCTGCGGCTCAGTGCAGATCAGACCAGGCGCTCCGCGACCTTTGCCCAGTCGATGTGCTCGCAGAACTTCGCGAGGTAGTCAGCCCTTCTGTTCTGGTAGTCGAGGTAGTAGGCGTGCTCCCATACGTCAACGGTCAGAAGCGGGGTGAAGCCGTCAGTTATCGGGCAGCCGGCGTTCGAGGTGCTGACGATGGAGAGGGTGCCTCCCTTCTTAACGAGCCAGGTCCAGCCGGAGCCGAAGTTGCCGGCAGCTGCGGCCTTGAACTTGCTGAGAAACTCGTCAAGCGAGCCGAAGGAATGCTCGATGATGGCAAGCACCTCAGGGGGAACGCTGGTGCTCTTCGGGGAAATCGACTCGAAGTAGAACTGGTGGTTGAAGACCTGGGCGGCGTTGTTGAAAAGCGGCCCCTTTGCGGTCTTGATGATGTCAGTCAGGCTCTTTGACTCATCGGCGGTTCCGGCAATGAGCTTATTGGTGGTATCAACGTAGTTCTTAAGGTGCTTTCCGTAATGGAAGGAAAGCGTGCTGGCGGAAAGGAATCCCTCAAGGGCATCCTGTGCGTAGGGAAGGGCGGGCATCTGAACAGCCATATCTATCTCCTGTGATGAATGAACCTACTGATCCTGTTTGCGGTATCCGGTTCTGCCTCTGATTATAGCGTCATAAGCGTCCTGCTCCAATATCAATGAGAGCTCCAGGCAGGGTGCTCTTTTAAGATGCGGACAAGCCAGCGGATGGCCGCGGTACGCTGGAGGTCCTTTCTCATGGTCATGAAGGTCTGCATGGCGCAGAAGGGCTTCGGAAGCTCAAGAAGCCTCATGCTTCCCTCATCCGCGTAGCGGCGCACGGAGGATTCCGGGAGGAGGGCCGCCCCCATGCCGGCGCTTACCGCGGCCGCAATGGCTGCGGTCGAGTCCATCTCGGCAAATCCCGAGGGACGGATGCCTTTTTCCTCCATGAGCCTCTCCAGGACCTTCCGGTACGAGCAGCCCTTCCTGAAGACCACTGCCGTGCGCCCTGTGAGATCAGGCAGCGTCCTGAAGCCGCTTTCGCCTGAGGAGACGGCAAGGCACAGACTCTCCCTGATGAACGGCGCCGCCTCAAGGTCTGATGAGAGAGGAACCTCGCCGGTGAAGGCAATGTCGGCGGATCTGCCGGCCACGGCCTCCGCGAGCGCTTCTGAATTTCCGGTCATGACGCTGAGTGAGACATCAGGGTACTTTGCATGGTAGGCGGCAAGGATCCCGGGGAGGACTGTCTCAGCTATGGTCTGAAGCGAGCCGATCCTTATTGCGCCTGACGGCACGCTGTCGTCCCGGAGCTCGCTTTCCGTCTCGTCCGCAAGCTCAAGGAGCCTCACGGCCCTCGCGAGCAGGAGCTCGCCTTTCTTGGTGAGGCTCACTCCTTTCCTGCTCCGGCTGAAAAGCTCAGTACCAAGCTCCTTCTCGAGGCGCTGCATCCTCTGCGATACGCCCGACTGCGCGCAATGGAGCGCTTCGGATGCCGCCAGGAAGCTCCCTGTTTCCGCAACGGCCCGGAAAATGCGCATGTCGGCGAGCTCAAGCATCACTGTCATCCTCTTTTAGTTATCTCTTTGTATGATATCAGATCCAATAAAAATATCATTGAATGAGATATCAAATGCTGTTAATATATAATCAAATCAGATATTAGCAACCAGTTTAATATCATATTATCTGATATCAGGAGCTCTCATGAAATACTCAAGGATTTCCATCGGCGGCATAAGCATGTTTTACCGGGAGTGCGGCAGCAGTGAGAAGCCCGTGATGCTCCTCCTGCACGGGTTCCCGAGCGCGAGCCACCAGTTCAGGAGCCTCATGCCGCGGCTAGAGGCTGACTTTCACTGCATCGCGCCCGACTATCCCGGCTTCGGTCAGTCTGACGCCCCGGGGCGGGAGAGCTTCACCTACTCCTTTGACAGCCTCTCGCTTTATGTGGAGAAGCTCATCGACGCGCTCGGCATCGGGAAGTTCTACATGTATGTCCTCGACTACGGTGCGCCAGTGGGCTTCCGCATCGCTCTCCGGAGACCTCAGAGCATCCTCGGCATCGTGAGCCAGAACGGCAATGTCTATGAGGAGGGGCTCGGGAAGAAGTGGGAGAAGAGGCGGGAATACTGGGAGCACCCCGATGAGGAGATGAGGAAATTCTTCGAGTCGGCCTTCGCCCCGGAGACGATCATCGGGCAGTACACCGCGGGAGAGAAGGAGGGTAGCATCGCGCCTGACGGCTACAGCCTCGACATTTACTACTCGAAGAGCGATGGCTATGCGGAGCGGCAGAACGATCTAATCCTGGACTACCGCTCGAATGTCGCGCTGTACCCAGAGTTCCAGAAATATCTCCGCGAATGGAAGCCCCGGCTTCTTGCCTGCTGGGGCAGGAACGATCCGAGCTTCATCTGGGCAGGAGCAGAGGCGTTCCTTCGGGATGATCCGAACGCGAGGGCAGTGCCTCTTGACGGAGGGCACTTTGTCCTGGAGTCGCATGACCGGGAAATAGCGGATCTCATCCGCGGCTTCTTCGCTGAATGACGCATCCGGGCAGGGCGGTGCCGCGCAGGTTTCAGTCAGAGCAGATCCTGCAGCCCGTCCCTGTTGTAGTTCCCGTCCTTGTCCTTCGTGCAGGTCCACCTGAACTCCGGGACGGCGTACCTCACCTCGATGAGGCCTCCGTCCGCGGGGATGAAGAGATCAATTCTGTCATCGCCGTTCCTGAACGAGTACAGGGTGCCGCTGCCGTCATCCTGCCTTCCGTCATGGGCGGTCCTGACCTCGGTGTATTTCTCACGGAGGATGCCGAGGACCTCGTCGCCCCTCGCCTTTTTGATCTTTGCAGCCACGGCCGCGGCGCGCTCATTTCCGTCAAACGACACATCAAGCGAGAAGAGGCTTTCGTCCTCTATCTGCGAGGTGTAGACGCCGTAGGACGGATAGTCCTCGCAGCCGCTTTTCCCCTTGGAGAAATAGGCGGGGTATTTCCCGGCAAATTCCTGGAAGGAGGTACTCCCGAGGGCAATTCCGAAGGACTCGGTTCCTTCGGCATATGCGGAAGGTGAAAGCAGAAGGGCGGCGATCAGGCCTGTCAGAAATCTTTTCATTCTCTGCATCAGGATGCGGCTGTCTGGCCCGGCCGAAAAGGACCGGGCAGTGCGTCAGTCTATCCTGAAGGTGTCTCCTTTTTCCTTGGCGATGTTCAGCATGTGCTCGGCAAGCAGCAGCCCGGACTCCACCTTGGTCCTGCCGTAGTGGGCGCCGACGCTTATCGTGGCTCTGGTGCCCTCAAGCTGCGGGATGCTGATCTTCCTTGTCTCCTCGACGCTTTCCCTGCAGCATCTGATGAACTCAGCCTGGGGGATGTCATGGCAGACCACGGCGAACACGTCCCCGCCGTAGCGGCAGACAACGTCGTTTTCCCTGAAGCAGGATTTCACTGTCCTAGCGCAGGCGCGGAGCACCTCGTTTCCTGCCTCGTCGCCGAAGCGGTCGTTGAGCAGCTTGAGCCTGTCGATGTCAAGGAGCACGACTCCGTCAGCCTGCAGGAAGGCAAGCTGCTCGTAGAAGTAGCGGCGGTTCCTGGTCTCGGTGAGCTCGTCAATGTAGGCCTCGCGCTGCACCTCCATGACCTGGTTCTTCAGTGAGTAGAGGTCTATCTCTGACTTGAGCGAGCTTTCAGGGAGCGAGTAGACCGCCTCCATGGCATAGGGCTTCCTGTCTATCTCGACATACTGCGAGATGACGATATAGATCCTGCTGCCGGCGAACTCCAGCTTGATTTCCCTGGACTTCGCGGCAAATGCCTTGGCGGACACGCAGTTCTCGCAGCGATCCCCGCGGTTACAGAGGTTGAAGCACATGCCGCTCGTCTTCCTGACGCTTCCGTCGTCGCTGACCTGGTAGACGGCCTGTCTGCTGACGTCGAGCACCCTGACCATGTCGAACACAGTCCCGAGCTCGCGCATCCTGATCTTCGCCTCCTCGGCCGTAAGCCTCGGGAAGTCTGAGGATACGGCGGGCGCGGGCTCCGGCCTCGTGACCCAGTTCCTGACATGCTCGTCATGATCCGGGTTGCTTCCCGGAGTGTTGCCCGAGGCGGTGCGGGAAACGGCATCCTGCATGCGGCTGAGCTCGCCGTACCTGGAGTAGAGCGCGTAGCCCGAGTCGAAGCTCAGCGTCACAGGGGTGTCGCCGACTGAATGCACTCCGGAGAGGAAGCCCGTGACGGTCTCCCTGATCTCGTCGAGATCCGCGTAGCTGCCGCACTCGGTCACGATGTCGAATCTGTCGCCCGAGCGGAAGGCAGCCTTGCTGCCCTCGGGGATCTTCCTTGAGATGCCCGAGGAAATCTTCCTGACGAGCTCGGCGTAGAGCTTGGCCCCGAACGAGTCGCGGAAGCTCCTGAGCGATGATATGCGGAACTCGATGAGCCCGAAGTCCCTGCCTTCGGTATCGAAGAGCTGCGCCGCATTGTCGAGCTCCCTGAGGAGCCCGTTCTCGTTGAGAAGCCCGGAGAGCTTGTCGCTGCTCGAGTGCCTTGCGAAGGACATGGCGAGCGCGGCGGCGTTCGTGATGTCGATGAAGTAGCCTACGAGTCCGACGATTTTCCCGCCGCGCCTCACAGGGACCTTCGAGGCCATGATTTTCCTGACCTCGCCGTCAACCAGGCACTCGCCGACCGCCTCGGTGATGACCGCGCCGTCCCTGAGGACGCTCTCCTCATCCCACTTGAAGGGCTCCGGATCCGGATGCCAGTGCATGTCCTCGTCGTTCTTGCCGATGATGTCGTGCAGGGTGAGGCCGTAGTAGCGGAGGAACGCGTCGTTCGCGCCGAGGAACCTTCTGTTCCTGTCCTTCCAGAAGAAGCCGATCTTCTGCTGGGCCGACATGGCCCTCCACAGGGACTCCTCGATAATCCACTCCTCGCCGGCGGTGCCTGCAGCGATGTCAGGCGGGACCGTGCCGTTCCCTGAAATCCTGCTGATGAAGGTCTCGTCCCAGCCGGCGAGGTTCCCGGAGACGGAGAGCAGGCAGTGCCTGACGCCTCCGGAGGTGCTCTCGGAGATGGTGACCCTCTTCAGGGGATAGGAGCCGTCGCTCTGCCTGATGTGGAAGAAGGCGTTCAGCGCTCCGCGCGGGGTGCCGGCGAGGCGCTCGGTGAGATCGCGCGTGCTGACGAAGCCGAGGTAGCGGTCGCGCTCCTGCTCCGGGAGGTACTCCGCTGCGTAGGCTGCAGACGCCTCGTCGGCGGGCAGCGACTCGAGCCTCCTGACGCCTGAAAGAGCGCCGAGGATATAGGACCAGCGGCCGCTGTCAGGGCTGAGCTCCCATATGCTCTCGCATATCCCGCCGGCGGCTGACGCGATGCGGTACTCCGCCTCGGACCTGCCGGCTGAGGCCTCTCTTTCCTGAACACTGATGAAGTATGCGGAAAAGCCCTCGTAATCGCAGACCGGATCCGCGGAGACGAGGCCGGTGAAATCGCTTGAGGAGAAATTGCCGGAGGCTGTCTTCCCGGATGACGAGGCCTCAGCCGTAAGCCTGATGATGAGATCGCCGAATGAGGGGTTCCTCAGCGCCTCGCGCTTCCTTATGCAGTCCGGATCGCTCCCGGTGAGCGTCAGGAACAGCTCCCTGAACTGCCTGCTGGCGTAGGCGAACCTCTTGCGGCCGCCTGCCGATGTCAGTATGGCGGCGGGGATCTCGCTCTCCGCCCCGCCGGCTGAAGTGGGATTGAGCGGATCAAGCACGTTGAGCGAGCAGAGGCGGCGGTAGAACACGCTTTCCTTCTGCGACTCGGAGCCGCGGGAGCGGAGCTTGCTGTCGGACATCAGCCTGTCTATCGGTGCTGGCTTCGCGAACAGGAACCCCTGCGCGAAGGAGCATCCTGACGATCTCAGGAACTCGAGCTGCTCGGTGGTCTCGGTGTTCTCGGCGAGGGTCATCACGCCGAGGCGCTTGCAGGTGTCGATGATGCCGCGCATGACGGCGGACTGCCTCTCGTTCCGGCGGCGCATGGCCAGCATGTCTATCTTCACGAGGCTGAAGCTCAGCTCCTGAAGAATGCCTAGCGACGAGCCGCCGGTGCCGAAGTTGTCAAGCCAGACCTCGAAGCCGTCACGGTGGAACTCGCTGATGTGCTTTCCGACCAGCGCGCCGCTGCCCCTCACCGCAGACTCCGGGATCTCGAAGCGGATGAAGGCATGCGGCACGTGGTAGGCCCCGAGAATGGAGTTGATCCTGCCGTGGAGATCCGGGAAGCGGAGATCGCTCTCGCCGAGGTTGATGGAGACCGGGCCGCACTCCAGACCGTCCTTCTCCGCATGGTACCAGGTCCGGCAGACCTGCTCGAGGACATAGAGATCAAGCTTGTAGAGAAGCCCTGCCTTGCCGAGCGCAGGGATGAACTTCGCGGGCTGGAGGAGGCCGTAGACCGGATCATCCCAGCGGGTCAGTACCTCTGCGCCGGCTATCTTGCCGGAGAGCACGCCGATGACCGGCTGATAGAAGAGCCTGATCCAGCCTTTCTCGATGGCCTCGTCGATATGGGAGACGAGGTAGTTTCCCATCATCCGGCCGGATTCCATCTCAGGCTCGAAGCGCTTCACGGGAAGGCTCTCGTCGCCTTTCGCCTCCTCGGCGGCAAGCCCGGCGCGATCAATGGCAATTCCGTTGTCAGTCTCGGTTCCGTCCAGGGTGTAGACGCCGGCATAGATGCGGACGGCCCCTCCGGCGCGCATCTCGTCCGCAATCTGCCCGATGACCCGCTCGGCCCTGCTGTCCTCGACGAGCGCGATGAACCTGTCCGCCGAGAGCCTGGCGGCAAGCTCGCTGCCGAGGCTCCGCCTGATGGCGTCGGCGAGGGAGGCAAGCAGGGCGTCCCCTGCGGAGAAGCCGTTGTCGCTGTTGTATTCGCTGAAGTCCAGGATGCTGATTGAGACCACGTCCCAGGGGCAGGCGAGCACGCCGCGCCTGAGCTGGTTCCTGAACGACTCGAGGGTCATCATGAAGCGGGGAACGTCAGGAAGCCCCGTGACGGCATCAGTTGACGGCTCCGCTGCCGCTCCGGCGCTGCGGTCTGCCATGTCGCAGGCGTGCATCGCGTTGTGCTCGCTTCCGTCAATTGCATGCACGCCGGTGCGTAGATCCGCTGGGGACATGGGATTGACCGGCATGATCCGGTGGATTCTGCCGAGAAGCATCCCGGTGTCGGCGCTTTTCACTACAGCGTAGAAATGATCGTCGGAGAAGCGCGCGAGCCGGTTGGTGCCGAGCTCGTTGCGGAGCGTCATGGCGGTGGTCTTGAGGAGCTCATCGCCCTCGTACTTCCCCTTGGCGGCGACGAATGTCCTGTACTCGGGGATGCTGAACGAGAGTATCGACCACTCGCCTTTCCCGGTGCCGAGCCTCGCGTCCCTTACGATGGGCTCGACCGCGCTCCTGAAGCACTGCCTGTTGAGGAGTCCCGTAAGCGGATCATGCTTCTCGAGGTGCTCCGCCGCGGCCGCGTCCCTTCTCCTCCGGATCATGAGCGAGAGGCAGCCGCAGATCATGGGGAGGACTGACATGCACTGCTCCAGGAGATCCTCCGCCGCGTCGCAGATGCCGGCGAAGCCGATGCGCTTCCCTTCGATGGAGAGCGGGCAGATGACCATGCGGCTTAGACTCTCCAGGCTGAGGGCGGTGCAGGTCTCCGGGCGGTCATGCCTGAAGGCGTCCATGTCGGAGATGATGAAGCCCTGTCCGTCCCTGAAGGCCTCAAGCATGTCGGAGAGGGCGGAGTCCGGCAGGTTTTTCACCCTGACGTTGCCGCTCTCGCTTCTTGACCAGAGGAAGGTGTTGTCAGAGGTGCCGTTGCCGTTTGACTCGAAAATGAAGACTGACGAGGCGCTGAAGATGGCGCCGAGCTCCCTCAGGAACACGCTGATTGCCGAGGTGGGGTCAATTTCACCGCATGCGGACGCCATCGCGGCGCTGATCCTGCCGGCGATGCCAGCGGAGCCGTTCCCGGACGGAGATGCCTGATCTCCGGAGAATCCGAATTTTCCGTACTTTTCCATTTTGTGTCTTCCGTGCAGCGCTTTTATGATTGTTATAAGCCCCGGCGGGGTATCTTAGTGGCTGCATAGAGACATGTGGCCTGCGCCGGACAGCCGCCTCTGTACAGTTTACACGCAAATAGCAGGGAAAAAACAGATTTTGATCTTAAAAAGCCGTTCTGTCAGCCGCCTGGCACATAGATGTCTGGTTTCAGGCGGAGATCTGTCCGGGACAGCCCCTCCCTTCAGGGGCATGCCCTGGTGACGGGGCGGCTGATGCGGCAGCCGGATGAGCGGGAACCGGAAGAAAAGGCCGGCCTGTCCTATTTGCGGCAGGCCGGCTGAACAGGGCCGGCGCCCCGTTCAGCGGGAGTCAGTCTGCGGTGAAGGTGTCCCCCTTCTCCCTTGACTCCCTGAGGAGACGCTCGGCCATGATGAAGCCTCCGCTGACCGGCCTCCTTCCGTAGTGCCCGCCGATGCTTGCCGTGATGTGCGCGTCGGGGTACCCCGCTATCTCCGCGCTCCTCACCGCCGTCACCGTATCCCCGCAGAACCTCCTGAAATCGTTCTGCGAGATGTCATGGCAGATGACGGCAAAGATGTCCGCGCCGTAGCGGCAGACCATGGCGCCGCAGCCGAAGGAGGCGTATATGGCCCGGACGCAGGCCCTGAGCGCCGCGTCGCCTGCCCTGAGCCCGAATTTCTCGTTCACTTTCTTAAGTCCGTCGATGTCGACCGCGGCGACGGCGTCGGCCTCAAGGAAGGAGAGCTGCTCGGTGAAATAGCGGCGGTTCCTGGTGCCGGTGAGCTCGTCGGTCCAGGAAGTGCTCCTGCCGTCCAGGATCTTCTGCCTGATCCCGTCCCAGGGGAAGTCCCGGCTCATGGCGCCTCCGGAGAAGGCGCAGGCGCACTCGAGCTCATAGGGCTTTCCGTCGATCTCGAGGTGCCTCGCAACGGCAAGGAACATCCTCTTCCCGGAAAACTCGATTTTCGCGGCATGCGATTTCGTGACGAGGCTCCTCGCGCAGATGCAGTTCTCGCAGCGCGACGGCCTGTTCCAGCAGTGGAAGCACATGCCGCGCTCCCTTGCGATGGTGCCGTCCTTCTTTATCCTGATGACTTTCTGCGAGCTCACGTCAATGAGCCTCGCCGTGTCAAAGACCGAGCCCAGCATTTTAAGCATCTGCCGCGCCTCGTCAGCGCCGGGCCGCGGGATCCTGATCCTGGCTGCCGTGCGCGCCCCGCCGGTTTCCTTTTCCCTGTCCTTCCTGAGGGCCGCCCTCGCGCTTTCCTCCGCCCGGGTCTCGCCCACGAGGCAGGAGAGCGACGCGAGTAGATCCTCCGCGCTGCTGAAGCCCTCGCAGAGCATGGCCTCGGAGCGGTACATCAGGGTGACCGGCGTGCCGTCAACCGAGCGGACCGAGTCGAGGCTCCGGCTGAGCGCCTTCCGGAGGCGGTAGAGCTCGTCATCGGTGCCGCAGTCCACGAGGATGTCGAACCTCCCTCCGCTTCTCCGGCAGAGCCTGCTTCCGAGGGGCGCGTAGCCGGAGAGCACCGAGGCGATTTTCCTGATGAGATCGGAGAGCAGCTCCTGTCCGTAGGCGTCGCGGAAGACGTCGAGCATGGAGAAGCGGAACTCGATGAGCCCGGACTTCACGCCTTTCCCTTTCCCGGACTTCATGGCGCTTCCTATCGCGGCGAGCATGGCGCTCTCGCTGAGGAGCCCCGAGATGCGGTCGAGCTCGGCATGCTTCTCATATAACTCGGCCATGGCAGCCGCGTCCGTGATGTCGATGAAGCAGCCGGCGAGGCCGATGATTTTCCCGTGGCTCCGCACCGGAACCTTGGAGGCGATGATCTTCCTTATCTCCCCGCCCACGAGGCACTCGCCGAGAGCCCCGGTGACGGTGTCGCCGTCCTTAAGGACACGCTCCTCGTCCTTTCTGAACTGCTCGGGGTGCGGGTGCCAGCCCATGTCCTCGTCGGTCTTCCCGAGCAGATCGCTTTCGGTGAGGCCGTAGTAGCGGCAGAATGACGCGCTCGCGCCGAGGAACCTCCGGCTGCGGTCCTTCCAGAAGAATCCGATCCTTTTCTGTGACGAGACAGCCTGCCAGAGGCTGTCAGCGGTGATGAACTCATCCGGATCCCAGCCTGTCTCGGCCCCGGGAAGAGTCCTTTTATGCGAGGAGGCAAGGCTGAGGAGCGAGTCGCTCCAGCCTGCTGTGTCCTTTGAAATGGCGAGTATGAACTGATCCGAGCCCGCGGTCCTCGTGCGGGCGAAAGTCATCCTCCGCAGCCGGCAGCTCCCGCTGCTGTCAATCACGTGGAAGAAGGCGGTAAGCATCCCGGAGGGCGACGCGTCAGTCCTTTCCCCGGCTGTTGCCGCGTCAGTGAAGGCGAGATAGCGCTTCCTCTCCCCCCTCCGGGAGCATTCTCACCGCGAACACCCGCGATGCCTCCTCGGCCGTCATGTCCTCGAGCTCCCCGGTGTTCTCCAGGATGCCGTATATGCTTGACCAGCGGTCATTTTTCAGATCAAGCCTGAAGACGCTCTCGAACATGCCGTAGATGTCAGGAGCGCTCCCGAGCCTCCCTGCGGCGGACCCGCTGCAGGGCTCGAGCTCGAGGATCCTGATGTAGAAGGCCCTCTGCCCGAGGCACCCGGTGATGAACCCCATGAGGAGCCGCCCGGCCATCCCGCCCTCGACGAAATCGCAGTGGGCCTCGCGGCTGGTCCTGCCGCACTGCTCCATGAGCCTCAGGACAATGCCGCCGAGCGGTCCCTTCCTGATGTCGCCGGCGTCAGGGAGCGATCTGACCGGCTTTTTCCCGACTGTGCCGAGGAACTCCAGGAACTTCCCGTTCGCCCATACGATCCTCGCGCTCTCCGGCGACGAGGCGAGCACGGCTGCAGGAATGCTGCTGTTCTCCGTCTCGAAGCTCAGCGGGTTCTCGGGGTTCAGGACGTTTATCCCCGCGACGCGGCGGTAGAACTGGCTCTCGCCCGGGGTCTCATGCCCGATGGAGCGGAGCATCCTGCTGTTCCTGAGGTTCTCCGGGGTGTCCGGCTTCGAGAAGTAGAAGCCCTGCGCGAGCTCGCAACCGATGCTGCGGAGGAAGGCGAACTGCTCCCCGGTCTCGACTCCCTCGGCAAGCGTCCTGATGCCGAGGTGCTTGCACATGTCGACCATGCTCCGGAGGATGACCGGCGTGCGCTCGTTCTGCCGGCGGAGGAACATCATGTCGAGCTTCGCGAGGTCGAACCTGAAGTTCTGCAGCGTGTTGAGCGAGGAGTAGCCGCTTCCGAAGTCGTCAAGCCAGACCTCGTGGCCGTCGAGGTGGAACCTCTCGATATGCTCCCTTATGGCGCCCTCGTTGCTCGAGATGGCTGACTCCGTTATCTCGATGCGGAGCATCTCGTGCGGCACGCCGTGATTCGCGAGGATGCCGCTGATGCGCTGGTGGAGGTCCTCGTAGTCGAGGTCGTTCCTCGAGAGGTTCACCGAGACCGGGCACGGCATGATGCCGGCCGAGAGCTTCTCCTCAAAGGCCGCGGCGACCTCCTCTATGACGAAGAGATCAAGGCGGCAGAGTATTTTCGCCTTCTCGAGGACCGGGATGAACCGGTCGGGGCCGAGGAAGCCCCAGACCGGATCATTCCAGCGGGTGAGCGCCTCATAGCCTGCCACCTTCCCGGAGAAGGTCCCGATCACCGGCTGGTAGTAGACCCTGATCCAGCCGCTCTCAATTGCCTCGTCAAGGTGCTCTGTGACGTAGCCCGCAAGGCGCAGGCTGCTCTCCATGCCGCTCTCGAAGCGGCAGTACCAGTTCAGGTAGTCGCCCTGGGCCTCCGCGGCGGCAAGGCTTGCGCGGTCAAGGATTATCCCGTTCTCGGTCTCGCTGCCGCTTATCCTGTATATGCCGGCGTAGAACGAGACGTCATCCCCGCCTTTTCCGCGGAGCGCCTCGGCTGCGGCGCAGAGGGCCTGCTCGGCGCGGCCGTCCTCTATCACGGCGTAGAACTGGTCAGAGCTCATCCTGGTGACGAGATCCGTCCTGAAGCACTCCCTTATGGCGTCCGCAAGGTTCCTCAGGAGCCTGTTGCCGGCGGCAAAGCCGTTCTCGCTGTTGTAGACCTTGAATTTCCGGATGTTTACGGAGACCATGTCCCACGCGCCGGATACGGTTCCGTTTTTCAGCATCCCGAGGAACTCAGTAAGCGCCTCGGAGAAGGCGCTGCTGTCAGGGAGGCCGGTCACCGCGTCGGAGCCTGAGCGCACCGGGGTTCCAGCTGCCGCGGCGGCGAGATCGCAGGCCTTCATGGCGCTCTCCTCCGTCCCGTCAATCACCCGGCAGCCGGTCCTTATCCCGGCGGGATCCCGGCATTCGGCGCGGATCCTCCCGCAGATCCTCCTCACTGCCTCATCCGCGCTTATCCCGCTCACCGCGGCATAGAAATGATCCGAGCCGAAGCGCGCGATGAAATCAGTGTCAAGCTCCTCCCTGATGATGCCGGCGGCGCTCATCAGGAGCTCGTCGCCCACCGCATGGCCCCTCGCGAGGTTGTAGGTCCGAAAGCCCGTGATGTTGAAGTAGATGACGGTCCACCTTTTGGAGTCGGTGCCGTCCCTCACGCCGCGTATCAGAGGCTCGAGCATCCTCCTGAAGCTCCCGACGCTGAGGAGCCCGGTGAGCGGATCCCTGCTCCCGCGCTCCTCAATCCTCTTGACATAGTCCCGGTGCCTTAGGAGTGTCGAGATGTAGCTTGCCGCGATTTGGAAGACCGACATGCAGACGTTCATCAGATCAGGCGCCGGGTTGTCGATGGCGGCAAAGCCGAGAAGATGCCCCTCTATTGTGAGCGGGCAGACCACGAGCCTCTCGGAGCCGGAGAGCCTCAGCCTCTCCCAGGCATCGGGATGATCCTTCCGGAACGACTCCATGTCGGAGATCATGAAGCCGCGCCCCCTGCGGAACGCGGCGTAGAGCCCCTCAAGGGCGGCGTCGGGGATATTGGCGAGCACGTTGATTTCCGGAACCTTCCCCTCCGCGGCCCACTCGAGGGTGCACTCCGCTGTCCCCCTGCCGCTGAACTCGAAGACAAGGGCGGCGTCAGCGCGGAACGCGCCGCAGATTTCCCGGAGGAAGACCCTTGCCGACTTTGCAGGATCGCTCTCGCCTCCGGCCGTCACCATGGCAAGGCTCAGCATCTCCATATAGCGGGCGATTTCCTCAGGGCCCTTCCTCGCTGCCAGCATTCCCTTCCTGCTGACATTGAAATTTCCGTACTTCTTCATTTTTTCTGCGCGCCTCAGGGGAGTGCCGCGAAAGCCGGCCGCTCCGTAAAACTTTGACGGAATTAACATTTTTCACAATTCCCGCGCGCATCTTACTGATGAAAAGTGATGTGTCTGTATCCCGTTTGTAAAAACATGCGAAAAAACAGCGGAGTATTGTGTAACGCCGCGGTGCCCGGGAAGTACGGAAAGGGCTGGCATCGTTTTTGCCGGCACTCATCGCGCCGGGGGCCACGGGAGAGCTGCCTGGCCTGCGGCGGTTTCCCGGGCATCTCACACTTCAGGGTGGTTTACGCTGACATGCTATGTCATTATTATTGCTGCCGTACACGGGATGCGGCAGTCCTGGCTGGCTCTGCCGCGAACCGGTCAAAACTGATATCCTCAAATCCTGCATGCACTCCGGGGAGCACCTGTGAGCGCGTGCTTTTTTCCCTTCCTTTCCCGGTCACTCTCCCGCAGCCTCGCTCCGGCTTTTCCAGGCGGCTTTGTTCTGCAAAGGTGTCTCGGATATAATCCGCTGACTGTCCGTCCGGAGAGCTTATCTTTCATGTTTCCTGCCGCCTCCCGCAGGATTTCCAGAAAGCGGTGCCGCCATCATGCGAGGCATTAGCCGGGATCCAGGTGATCCGCGTGCTGCTCACCGCGGGCTTTCATTCCCATAATTGTTCATCAGATCATCCCGGAGATGGAGCACAGCAAATGAGAAACAGAGGATACCTGAAGCCGTTCGTCAAATGGGCCGGAGGAAAGGGCCAGCTTATCTATGAGCTCGAGAGCCTCTGTCCCGCAAGCTGCGGCAGGTATTTCGAGCCGTTCATCGGCGGAGGCGCCCTGCTTTTTGATCTGCAGCCCGGGAATGCCGTCATCGGCGATGTCAACAGCCAGCTCATCAATGCCTATCTCCAGATCAGGGACAGACCGGATGAGGTCATCGAGTACGCGGAGAGGCTTGACGCGGTGCCGTGCACAAAGGAGCACTTCTGCGAGCAGAGGGACCGCTACAACCTGAAAATTGCCTCGGGCACGCTTGACGCGGAGTGCGCGGGGCTCATGATCTGGCTCAACAAGCACTGCTTCAACGGACTCTACCGGGTGAACAGGAAGGGAATGTTCAATGTTCCCTGGAACAGGAGGGCAAAAGTCAGATCTGTCGATCCTGAGATCATCCGCAGCACCTCGGAGTATCTCCGGGAGCAGCATGTCGAGATCAGGAACGCTGATTTCGAGGAGACCTGCAGTGACGTGAAATCCGGCGACTTCGTCTATTTCGACTCCCCCTACGTTCCCGTGAGCGTCACGGCGAACTTCACCAAATACGCCGCTGACGGCTTCACCATGGCGGATCACGAGCGCCTGGCGTCATTTGTGCGCGAGCTTGACCGCAGGGGCGTCATGATCATGCTGAGCAACAACGACGTTCCCGAGGTGAGGAGGCTTTACGCCGGCTTCAGAATTTATGAGCTGAGCGTCGCGAGGCTCATCAGCTGCAACGGCGGCGGGCGCACCGGCGAGGAGGTTGTTGTCACGAATTATGACGGCAGGAGAGCGCGCTGCGGCACGCCGGCCGGCGGCTGTTCCTTAAAATTTTTTTAAAACCTACACTTTGGTGTAGTTTATGAACACCGGTTAATTCAATAACATGAAAGGGCATTCAGGGCGGGGAAGTCATAGCCGGGGGTATATTTCGGTTCAGCTGCCCTTTGCAACGCATTCGGCAGTGCATGCTCAAGAGGCATGACCGGGCTTTTTAAGCATGCATCATTGTCCGGAGGACACCGCATGGCCGTGAGCATGATGCCAGGCCGGCGGCGCCGTCCTGCGTCAGGACTGTCCTGTGCCTGCGCTCAGGACAGGAGGCGCGGCTGCCTTGCGGGAAGATCTCCCGCGGACAGGTTCCGCTGCCGGCGTCAGGCGCTGTCTTCTGCTCCGGGAAGTCTGCTGTTTGTTCCATCCCCCCCTCTTAATGCCGCAATGGTCTGATTTATGCTGTTTTTTACCGGGATGCGGCAGGATGAAAATGCCCGGCCGGCTGCGCGCTGAATGCGCTGCGCTGTCCGTGCGGCGGGCTGCTGAGGGGGAAGGCCTTTCCTTATGAGCTTTCAGAGATACATAAAAGTAGACGGTATATATGAGCGTCTGAGCGAAGCGCGTAAGACCGGACGGCCGATCTATATCCACAGTCCTACTGGAATCGGAAAGACCGCAGCAGTCCGCTATTTCTACCGGAACAAGAAGGCGCTGTGGCTCGGCGAGGCCGACGGGAAGCTCACCGCCATGCCTCCCGAGGAGAAAATCTCCGAGGATACGGTCATATTCGATGACATCTCGTTCCTCACCGACAGCGCGTCGCAGCAGTACATCAGCGGCATCATTAAAAGCGGCAGGAAGCACGCGGTCATACTCGGGCGCCCTGTCATGCCGGTCTTCCTCATCCCGTTCAATATCTCCGGGCTCCTCATCACCGCTGATGAATGGACCATGCTCCTACAGGAAAAGGACATTGCCAGGCTAGCCTCCGAGTTCGGGCTTGATACGGAGTCCCAGAAGTCGATCTCGGTGTTCAGGCAGATCCAGCACGACACATTCGGCTATTTCCCCTGCATAAGCGCCATTTTCACTGTGATGAAGAACGGCCGGGCATACTGCGAGGGGGTGATGGAGTATGCGTTTGACATCTGCTGCCGGTATTTCGACACCTACGTGACCAGCAGGTGGGGGGATGATCTCAATTACCTCATGCTCTGCGTCGCCGACTTCTCCTGCTTCAGCACGGATCTGGCGCGCGCTGTCTCCCTAGAGAAGAATGCCGACTCGCTCTTCGAGCGCTGTGTCAGCATTGGCGATGTCGTAAGGAAGGCGAAGAGGGGAATATACTGGCTGCGTCCTTTTTTCTCCAGATATCTTCTCTGGAAGAGGCGCCTTGACTGGGATGACAGGCAGCAGAGGACTGTCTGGCACCGCGCCTGCGTGTACCTGAGGCTCCACGAGCGCTACGACGAGGCGCTCCGGTTCGCAAGCCTCGCGGGGGACAGCGATGAGATCAGGGACATATTGATATTCGAGTCGGAGGGCAACCCGTCCGTCGCCCAGTTCTACGAGTCAAGGGAGTATTTCCGCAATCTTCCTGACAGGGTGACGAGATCATCTGTCTCTCTGATGTGCGGCAGGGCAATGCTGGAGTCCATGCTTCTCTGCCGGGAGGAGAGCGAGCGCTGGTACGGTGAGCTGAAACGCTTCGCGGAGGATGAGGAGAAGCCGGCGAAGGACAGGAAATCCGCATCTGAAAAGCTCATGTATCTTGATTTCGTCCTGCCGCACCGGGAGCTGGTGTCATCTGATTTCATCAGGGCGGCTGTCGCCGGCGGCGCCGCCGGCAGCGAGCTGCTGAAGAACGTGTCGCCTACCGGATTCCTCCCGAGCATCCTGAACGGCTACCGGGATCTGTGCTTCTGGATGCAGAAGGAAGAGAGCTTCTTCAATGACACCGCGGCCATGATGACAGGGCTTCTGGGCAGCCGCGCTGACGGGCTCCTGCAGATATTCACTGCCGAGCGCGCTTTCGAAATGCAGAAAGCGAAGGCGCATGATCTCATCAGTCTGGCCCAGCAGGGCATAGATGCTGCGGTCAGGAACGGGAATGCCGATATCTGCTTTGCCGGAATAGGCCTTCTTGCCAAAATCCATGCAAGCGAGGGGTGCATTGACCTTGCCCGGCAGCAGGTGGCGGACTTCAGCGAGAATTGCCTGCCGGAGGGGAACAGGCTGCTCGAGCGGAACATTGAGGCGCTTAAAATCTGGCTGGAGCTTCTCTCCGGCAATGTGCAGCCTGTCGCCGAGTGGCTCGGGAAAGTCCCCAACTCGACAACGGTTTACAAAAATGTCAGGGAAGACAGGATTGCCCGTCCGCGCGGCAAGGCTCCCAATGAGCTCATCGACTTCAATATTGCGGACCGCTACTGCTACATGATCAAGGTGGCCGCACTGGTATTCATGGAGCATTATGAGGAGGCGTGGAACCTCTGCATGAGGATCAAAGGATACCTGAAGGAGTACAAGCGTACCTACCTTGATATCGAGAATACCATGCTGCAGGCCCTGATCCTCTCACGGCTCGGCCATAAGGACTGGCGTCCCCTGATGGCAGAGGCGTTCCTCATGGCGAGGGAGCATTCCATGGTCTGGGCCATAGCGCAGGGCGGCGGAGCCATAAAGAAGCTTTTTGAGGATCGCAGGTTCATGGAGGAGATCGGGAAGGGCGGAGTGGATGCTTCCGACCCCTACTGCCGGGCAGTCATGAAAAAGTCCGAGCAGCTCGGGATTATCTATCCGGGATTCTTCAGGACGGTAAGCGCCCCGGCCAGGCCGCTCACCGGCATGGAGCGCAGGATCCTGCTGCTCTATGCCAAGGGAAGCACCACTGAGGAAATCCTGGAGAAGCTCGGCATCACCTCCAACACCCTCAAGTTCCACAGCAGGAACATCTACCGGAAGCTCGGCGTGAAGAGCAGGCAGGAAGCTGAGAAGATGGCGGTCAAGGCCCTTTATCCGAACGGCTCCATGGCTGATGACAGCATGGGTTTCTCATTCAAGTTCTAGCAGCAGTGTCCTGCATCTGCAGGACTATGCATCCTCAATCCGGATTTTCAGGAATCCCTGAACATTCCGCACTTTCAAAAAAAAGCCCCGCATAGTGCGGGGCTGCATTCTTCCTGGCTCCATCCCTATGCCGCGGCACGGGCCGCAGGGAGAGCGCGGCGGATTACTGAGCCTGCTCGCCCTGTGCCTGGAGGAAGTTGATGATCTCTGCTGCGTCTGCCTGGCAGGTTGCGTCATCTGCCTGGCCGCAGCCGACGGTCATGAAGCTGATGTTGCCGTTGGCATCAACCGGGTCAAAGATTATGTTGACCTTGTTCGGGCAGGCAACCTCAAGCTGGTTGTTGGCATCAACGGTGCAGCCCTGCTGATCAGCGACGCCCTTGGCAACAGCCTCGGCAGTCGCGCCCTGGGCAGGTACGCTCTTGGCAGCGAAGGAAACGCCGCTGCTCTTGACGAAAACATTTTCTCCGTCCTGCTGTACTAACTGCCAGCCTGCAGGAAGCTCAGCTGCCATAGCCATTCCGGAGAAAGCAAAAGCGCATGCAGCAGCTGCTGCCATAATCATCTTCTTCATAATCAGTTCCTTTAACAAAGTGAGGCAGAGCACAGGCTGATATCCCGCGGTTCTGCACGAAAAATTCCGACACGGAGGCATGGACACTCCGGTATAAATCCAGGCAATATTATGAAAAGGCATACGACCGGTAAACTACACCGAAGTATAGGATGGCATTGAAAACCGGCGCGGGGTAGCTTCAGGCAGCCTGAATCCCGGGCAGTGTTATAAAAAAACAGCCCCGCGCGTGGGGGGCTGTGCTGCTGGCAGTTCTTTTCAAAACGGCAGCTGACGTCAGGATAGCCTGATTATTTGCCAAGGGAGGCAACGAAGGTCAGGAATTCCTTGAAATCAGCCTCACACGAGGTCTTGTCGGTCTTTCCGCAGACAGATGTGATGATCGTGTACTGCTCTGCGCCGCTCTGGAGAATATTAACCTGCCTGCCGTCCGCGCACTCGAGATCCTGCTCGGTCTGTGCTGCGACGGTGATCTTGCAGTTCGGGTTGCTCTGTATGACTTCCTTTGCCGCGGACTCAAGGGTGTAGCCTGTGGAAGGCATGTTTATCATGTTGATTGCAAAGCCGGTGGCCTCCTTCTTGAAAGTGGGTACGCCCTCGACCACGGTGACAGTCCATCCCTCGGGAGCGGGGATGTCTGCTGCTGCGGCTGTTCCGGCGAAAGTGAAGGCGCATGCTGCGGCGGCAGCCATAAGAATTTTCTTCATAATCAGTCCTATCGTTGCATTACCCCTGCTCTGAGAGCATTGTGTTAGGAGCCATGATGACACACCTGACTCCGGCAGCAGTGAGCTGGTGATAAAGGACATACCCAAGGCAGCCTGCCTCGTAACCGCATACAAAAGAATAGGTCTGTCCAGGCAGAGACTTCTGCTTAATGCTTTCGATAAAGGCAAGGATTTCTTTATAATCAGGACCAACCTCAATCTCTCCTAAAATCTGGTCCTGAGCTCCAAGAATTAAAAGAATTGCGACAAGAGCAAACTTGTCCTTGTGGACATCTATTCCAATTGCGACTAAACTTTCCATTAGTGATCTCCTTCTGTATGCGGTAAACCCTTGTTACAACTGCTTTAGTACACTCAGTAGTATACAGGTGAATCCGCGATGCTACAGCTGTGGGGTCACTTCATATTATCTGCAGGGCAGGGGCATGAAAGCCGCCGCCCTGCGGATAATTTTCTCTGACGCATTCCTCTCCGCGCTGCTCTTGGGCCTCAGGAATGCATCCCTGCCTAATCCTTTGCCGAGGCCTGCTTTCCGAGGTGGGAGAGGAACTTTATGAAATCAGTACCGTCCTTCTGGCAGACCTTGTCCGTTGCGGTTCCGCAGCCGATTACCAGCATGCCGAGGTTCTTCTCGTCATGCTGCTCGAGGATGATTGTAAGACGCCCCTTGCAGGCGAGCTCGTAGCTGGCGCCGCTTTTCTCCACTTTGCATTCCTTCTGCCTTGCGACCTCATTCGCGACTTCAGCGAGATGCCCGCCGTCTGAAGGGATGATTTTGGTGGTTAGGGCTATTCCGCTTATGGTGTTGCGGAATACCTTCTCGCCGTCGGTGCTGACGATCTCCCAGCCGTCCGGCAGCTGCCCCTCGGCGCCTGCCGATGCGGCGGCTATGATCTTTCTCATGGTGTCTCCTTCATCCGGGAAATCCCTCCAGGCATTCCCTGATTTTATGGAGCCCGGATTCATCCGTATACTACACTGAGATGTGGTACTCACGGTAAAACCATGCCGCCCCGGGCAGGGCAGCCGGCTTTATTTCATCTGACTTTCCCTCCGAGCGCCTCTCCGGCGGCCCTTGCGGCGGCACGGAGGCTTGACTCAGGATCCTTCGTGTCAGCGGAGAGCGCCTCCATGACGGCAAGGGCCCTTGCCTGGCGGTCATCGGCAACGACCGAGCTGGTGAACGACTCCTTTTCCGCCGCGGCGCTCCTGAGGTCCGGCCTGCTGTCGAGATACTCCTCAAGCCCGCGCATGGCGCGATCAGACGACGCGACGGTCCTCGAGAGCGTGATGCCGTCCATGCTGAGGGCCGGCGCGATTGAGCGCGAGAGCGACTCGCCCTCCGAGACCCTCTCGGAGAGCGTCCTGATCCTCGACGAGCTCCTCGAGAGCGCCCTCGTGCTGCTTTCCGAGAGCGTCCTTGCGGCCGTGTCGGTGCGCCCTTCAGTGAAGTCCTTCTGCAGGGCCTTCCGGAACTCGCTCTGGTTTGACTTCGAGAGCCCGGCGCTCATGATGCTGCCGACGAGATCCTGCCTGGAGGATGACTTCTGATCCTGCTGCGCGTTAGATGACGAGCCCGAGAACATCGAGGAAAGCGATGCGGCGAGGCCTGATTTTGGCCCGGCGCCTCCCGAGAGCATGCCCTGCAGCGCTCCGGCCACGGTCTGGGTCTCGGAGGCGGAGAGGCCGTAGTTCTCCCCGATCTGACGGGCTTTGCTCCTCACGAACGCGGAGCTTGAGGACTCCCCCTCCATCACCTGGCGCCCGATGGTGACGGCGTTGGTCCTTGCGCTGCCGCGGCTCCAGACATCCGCGGAGGCCTTCGCGAGAGTGTCCGAGAATGACTCAGACTCGGCATTGAGGGCGTCGCGGCTTTTCGACTGCATGCTGCTGAACGCGGAGCCGAAGCTGAAGCTCCTCACGAGGCCCTCCGCTCCCTGTACGCTGGTGCCCTTCGTCGAGGAGGTCTGGTACCCCGGGGCTGACGCGACGGCGGGCGATGCTGACGCGACATCCGGCGAGACGGACTTCTCGTCGATGACGTCGCGCCCCTGCATCCTCGAGACCATGCCGGAGGCTGAGACCGCGGTGCCGTACACCAGCATCAGGGCGGCAGCGGGGACCGCCGCAGCCAGCATACCGCCGACCGCGAGGTAGTGCGCGGCCATGCTGTCGAACCTGCCTATTCCGGTGAAGCTCGGGAGGCCTTCCCCGGCTGCGCCGAGGGCCTCCATGTCGCCCGCTGCGCTCATCATCACGTAGAGGTTCACGATGGAGAGGAGCGGCATCCAGAGCGTGATCCAGAGGAGCACGAGGAGGATCCTCCCTGCGGTCCTGATCCCGGCTGCGCCGAGCAGCATGGTGATGCCCGCAAGCGGCGACACCGCGTAGACAAAGCCCTCGAAGAAGGTCATCATCGGCCTCACGAGCGTCGCGAAGAGCGATGCCTCCGCGGCCATCTCGGTATTGCGCTCAATCTCCGCCTGTCCCTGCAGTATGGCTGAGGCGAAGGCGAGATCGTTCACGTACTTCCCCTTCACCGCGTTACGGTAGGCGGGAAGGAGCACGGCGCCGAGCATGAAGTCCCTCACAGAGACTCCGGCGAGGCCGAGCCCGTCCAGGGCGCGCCTGAGCTCCGCCTCCGCCCTGTCGGGGGTTGTCCCTGACATTTTCGCGATCTTTGCCCTGAGGGAGGCAAGCTCCGAGGTGCCGGCCCTCGCCGAGAGCTCGTCATAGGCCTCGGTGCAGGTCATGTTGCGCCCGAAGACCTTTGTCCCGTAGACTCCGGAGCTGAACTTCACGGCATTGAGGGGAGAGGTCCCGTTCATGATGCCCTGCGGGGATGATGAGCCTAGATCCACTCCCGTGAGGGTGCACTCCATGAGGTAGTTCCTGAGCGAGGAGCGGAACTCCGGCGACGCGCCGTCCCGGAGAATGCCCCTTGCCCTCGCGAGCGTGCCGAGCGGCATGAGGAAGCCGTAGCCTGTCATAGAGGGAACGGAGAAGGCCGTCTCGAACTTCCTTGTAAGGGTGTAGCCGATTCCGGAGATGATCCCTCCCGCGGCCGCGATCCCGACGGGCACGCGGCTCACCGTCCTCGCGCTCCCGTCATAGGAGTCGATGATCACGACCTTCGCTCCCGCCGAGAACATCAGGGTGAAGACGAGCCATGATCCGAAGATCTGGGCAAACCCGGTATTTGACGTGCCCTTGAGGAGCTCCGCCATGACGGCGATTACAACGGCCGAGAGGAGGGCGACGCGCGCGGCCGACATGAAGCTGCCGTCTCCCGTGATCATCGCCGCGGCGTTCATGACCTCGGCGAGGTAGGCGCTGTCGCCGATGCTGTAGACGGTCCAGGTCATTCCGCTTTCCTCCGGTGCGCCTCATTGCCTCCGCGGGCAGTGCCCTCATCGGGCAGGTACTCCTTATGGCGCAGAGCCTTCATTATTCCGGTGTATTTCCCGAAGAGATCCGCCTCGGAGCCGTAGCGCTCAGAGACTGAGCGGTACTCGTCCGCGATTTCGCCGCGGGACTCGGTGATTTTCTCCTGCACCCTGCCGCTCCAGGCGTTGCCGCCTGACGCGGCCGCGGCCGACGCCGCCCTGAGCATTGATCGCATCAGGCGCTGCGTCTCATGGAGGGCGAGGAAGGGCGCCGCCTCATAGGCAAAGCTCACGGCGGAGTCAGGCGAGAGCGCCGAGAGGTTCCTTATCATGCTGCCGAACGCCGGTGAGATCCCCATCACGGCCTTTTCGGTATCAGTTACCGTCCCGCTGTTACCGGCGAACTTCGCGATGAGGCCCGGGCCTGTCCCGTCTCCCGTAAGGACATTCCTGATGCGGACGGCAAGCCCTTCGATTTTCCGTGAGGTGACCGAGGGCCTCAGGCACTCGTCGGCGCTGTCGCAGCGGTAGACGCTCACTGTCCCGCCGAAGAGCAGGTCCTCAATGCCGATGAGCCCTCCGGGGAGCTCCGCGACGTCAGGATCGTCGCCTCCGGAGTCGCTCACGATGACCGTGCCGGTGATGCTCATGATCTCCTCGAGGAGCTTTGTGTCGCCTCCGGTGAACCAGTCAGCGGCACCGGACTTCCTGAGGGACTTCCAGAGGATGTTGCCGAAGATCTTTCCGTCAGCCTTAGAGGCGGCCGGGCTTTTCGCGGCCTTCCGGTAGGGCGACGTGCCGTCAGCGGAGCTCCAGCTCGTGAAGAGATCCGCGGTTCCCTCGGCGGCGCTCAGGAGCGAGGCGTCGGTGAGCCCCTTCTGCCCGAAGGCGGAGAGCGTGTCATTCACCGCGCCCTGCGCGAGCTGGCAGGAGTTCCCGAAATACTGGTTCAGGGCCTGCACCTTCTTCTGCAGCGTCTCCATGTACTGCGAGCACTTCTCGCACATTGAGGAGAGGGCAATCTGGAAGGCGTAGCCCTTCGCGTTCGAGGCTATGGAGCGGAGGAGCTCGATGAACTGATCCCCGTTGATGAAGGAGAGCGATCCGCCGAAGAGATCTATCCCGCCGCATCCGGCCCTCACCGAGGGCAGGGTGAGGCTCACCGGATTCTCCGTCATGATTTTCGACCGGTTCCTCACCGAGCCGCCCGCGATGACCCCGCGCCTCTGCGTCTCGTACACCCCGGGCTCGGAGACATTGGTCATGTCGCCGAACATCCGGTTCATCTCCTCGCCGATGCCGGCCTCCGCGCACAGGGGCTCTGCCATGGTTAGGGCCGCGGCGAGCGCCGCCTTCCCGAGAAGGGGCAGCGCCCTCATTCTTTTTCCCCGTCTTTCTGCAGTCTGTCTCATTTCCCTCTCCCTCCGTCTGTCCTGCCGCTCACTGCGGCGTCTCCTGCCGTCTGCTCACCTTCCATCCTTCTCCAGGCCCTGAGGATCTCCTCCCGGAGCTCATCCTCACGGTCATCCCGGATGACGAGCCTCGTTCTTTCGTACTCCTCACGGCTGATGAGCCCTCCCTCCGCTGCCTTCCTGAGGAGCGTGTCCCGGAGCTCGCCTGATGTCATCGCGCCTGCCGCGGCCCTCTCGAAGCCCCTTTCCCTCGAATAGAAGAAGAGCTCCGGCACTGTCGTGACGCCGAGCATGGCGGCCTGACCGGAGTCCGCGCGGAAGTTCCTGAAGAGCGGCCGGCCTTCAGTTATGAGGTTCTTCCCGTCAAGCGACACGGCGAGCACATCGAAGCCGTACTCACCGGAGAGCGCCGCGACTTTCGGCGCCATTGCCCGGCAGAACGGGCAGTCAGGCCGGAAGAAGAAGACGAGGCCGGCCTTTCCGGAAAGGCCGCGGAGGATCCTGTCGCCCTCCAGGGCGGCATTCCGGTCAAACTCCCGCTGGGCAAATGATGCCTGCGGGCGGCGGAAGTTCTCGTCAGCGAGGGGATTTCCGGCAACGGCGGACTGCGCCGCGTCGGCGAAGGCCGATGCCCGGTCCTGCATCAGCCTCTGCACGTAGAACCAGGCGAGGACGTTCTCGCGCGTCGGACTGTCTATCGCGGCGTCAAGGAACCTCTGCGCGTTCCTCCGGAGCCAGCTCACCGTAAGCTCCGGGCTCTCCCTGGTGGCTTTCCGGGCCTCCTTCGGGGCCTGCTCCTCCTGCGTTTCCTTTTCATCGGAATTCCTGTCAGGTACGGTCTCGTACCAGAACCAGCCGCCTGCAGGCGTGTCGAAGATGGACGCGGAGGCTGGCAGGGAATTGAGCAGGAGCGATGCGGCGAGTGCCGGGGCGGCGAGAAGCGATCTGATCGGGTGGATTTCCGGTAAAGGCGGGGAGGCCCTCCGCCCGGGCGCCACGGACATGTACCGGCGCCCGCCGCCTTTTTTGCAGATGTTCATGAGAAGTCCTCTTTTTTGGGGAGTATTCTCAGACCGGGGGATAAGCGCTCCTTATGAAAAAAGCCCCCGCTGCGGGGGGCTTTTCGGGAGCAGGCGAGCTCACGGGTTAAAAGACGGAGTACGGGATCAGACCGGAACGTTGTCTATGAGGTACTGCCTCAGGCTGTCGTCAATGCCTTTCTGCCGGTGCTCCTCCTTTACCTCGGCGGCTCTTTTCCTGACCCTTTCGATGAATCCATCCGCATACTCCCTGACCTTTCCGCAGAGACGCAGCGGGATCTTCCGGAGGACGCGCTCCGCGGCGGCATTTCCGCGCTCTATGCCCTGGTCAGCGGCCGCCTTGTACCAGGCATAGGCAAAGGACAGTCTTTTCCTGATGCCGCGGCCCTCCTCGCGGGCCCGTCCCATCTCAAAGAGCGCGTGAGGCTCGCAGTTTGCCGCGGCCTTCTTTATGTACTCAATTGCGCGGTCAAGGTTTATCGGCATCGCGAGTCCTTCCTGGTAGAAGATCCCCATCTCGCAGGAGGCGAAGTCGTCGCCGAGGTTCGATGCCTTGAAGAATAGGTCTGCTGCGCGGCGCGGATCCGCGGTGACCCCGAGGCCCTCGAGGTACATGAGACCGAGGAGCACCGTTGCGCTGACATGGTCCCTGTCCGAGGCTTTTTTGAAGAACATCGACGACTCGAAGGGGCGTCTCGGGATGCCGTCCGCGCCGTCTCGCATGAGCACGGCGAGGCGGTAGGAGGCCTCTGTGTCCCCTTCGTCCGAGGCCTTTCTCAGCTCTTTCTCCAGTTCTGAATATTCTGTCATCTCGTCTTTTCTCACTGTATGCCTTTATGTACAGGCAGTCTGCTACTTTAACAGGAGGGCAGTAGCGGATGGTGAAATAAATTCACTCTGGGATGACATTACTGGTGTTCTGAATGATGTTTTTCCTCTTGCTTTCTGATCCGGAGCATATCTGCGCTCCCCGGGCCGGGACTTTTCTTATTCCTCCTCCCCGCAGCAGGCGAACTTCAGCGTCTCGTCGATCATCATATGGAGGAAATGGTTCTGCTTTGACTTCACCGCATGGTAGATGACCTCGCGCCCGCTCCTCTCCGAGGTGACGAGGCCTGAGGCCTTGAGCTGCCTTAAGTGGTGGGACACGGCGGGGCTCGACATCCCGATCATCTCCGATATCCCGCTCACTCCGGTCCTGGTGTGGCAGAGGAGCCAGAAGATCCTGAGCCTGGTCGGATCGCCGAGGAGCGAGAACACGCCTGATGCCTGCTCGAAGCTCGTGAGATCCGAGCCCCTTTCTCTGACCGCGCCTTCGCTGCCGTGCTCGGGCGCGGTGCTTTCTCCAGCGCTCTCTTCCGCCATTCTCTCTGTCCTGTCCTTGTTTTCAGTAATCCAATTGTGCCTGCAAGGCTGCCGGATTTTTGCACAGCCCTGCAGCAGGCGGCATTTTACTACCGAGCTTATGCCTTTTCCCGTACGCCTTCCGCAATATGAAAAATCCTGCGGAAATCCGTTGACAGTCCGGATTTCGGTGGTATAAATACGTTAACGATTAAACAAATGTTTAATTGTTCATTAAATCAACACAGCAGGAGTCCCTATGAAAAAGAGCTACAAGATCGATGTTGACTGCGCGAACTGCGCGGCGAAGATGGAAGAGGCTGCGAAAAAGGTCGAGGGCGTCAAAAACGCTGCCGTCAACTTCATGCTCCTCAAGATGAACGTCGAGTTCGATGACGGCGCTGAGCCCGCCGCCGTCATGGAGAATGTCCTTGCCGCCTGCAAAAAGGCCGACAGCGACTGCGAGATTTTCCTCAAGAAATAACATCTGTCCCCGGGAGGGATGACTATGACCCCTAAGCAGAAGAAGATGCTGATACGCATCATCGCGTCAGCGGCGGCGCTTGCCGCAGTGCTCCTCATTCCGTCGGAGGGCATCCTCAGGTTCGCGCTTTTCATGGTCCCGTACCTTATAGCGGGCTATGACGTGCTCCTCAAGGCAGTGAAGGGCATCAGGAACCTGCAGCCCTTTGACGAGTACTTCCTGATGGCCGTCGCGACCGTGGGCGCCATAGCGCTTGCCGTATACAGCGGTAGCGGCGACTACACCGAGGCGGTCGCGGTAATGCTCTTCTATCAGGTCGGGGAGTGGTTCCAGGGCTGGGCCGTCGGCAGATCAAGGAAGAACATCACCGAGCTCATGGACATCCGGCCCGACTACGCGAACCTCGAGCAGGACGGAAAGACGGAGAGGGTCGATCCGGATGAGGTTGAGCCCGGCTCCGTCATCGTGGTGAACCCCGGGGAGAAGGTGCCTATCGACGGTACGGTCATTGAGGGAAGCTCCTCACTTGACACCGCGGCGCTCACTGGTGAGAGCATCCCCCGTGACATTTCTGCCGGAAGCGCGGTCATAAGCGGCTCGGTGAACCTCTCCGGCGTCATCAGGGTGAGGACGGAGAAGGAGTTCGGCGAGTCGACCGCCTCGAAAATCCTCGACCTTGTCGAGAACGCGAGCTCGAGGAAGTCGCGCTCGGAGGAGTTCATCACGAAGTTCGCGAGGATCTACACGCCTCTGGTGGTGTTCCTGGCGCTCGCCCTCGCCATCCTTCCTCCGCTTGTGAGGATTCTTTTCCTGTCAGCTGCTCCGGAGTGGAATGTCTGGATTTACCGCGCGCTCATCTTCCTTGTCATCAGCTGCCCGTGCGCGCTCGTGATCTCGATCCCCCTCTCGTTCTTCGCCGGGCTCGGCGGCGCGAGCAGGGCGGGAGTGCTCATCAAGGGCTCCAACTATATGGAGACGCTCTCGAAGGCTGACACGCTGGTCTTCGACAAGACCGGGACGCTTACGAAGGGCGTTTTCGAGGTGAGCGCCATCCACCGCGCGGGCGTTGACGACCGGACGCTCCTCCGCGCCGCTGCCGGGGCGGAGAGCGCCTCGTCGCACCCGATAGCGAAAAGCCTTGAGCGGGCCTATGACGGGAAGTTCAGCCGGGGGGACATCACTGACATCCATGAGACCGGCGGCCGCGGCGTCTCGGGTCTCGTTGACGGAAAGAGGGTGCTCGCGGGGAGCGCGAGGTTCCTCCGGGAGAACGGCATTGAGCCCAGGGAGTGCACTGAGGCCGGCACCATTGTCCATGTCGCTATCGACGGGAAGTACGCCGGGCACATCCACATCTCCGACGTCATCAAGGAGACGAGTCCTGCGGCGGTGAGGGCGCTCCGGAAGGCAGGCGTTAAAAAGACTGTCATGCTGACAGGCGATGCTGAGGCCGCGGCAAGGACTGTCGCCTCGGAGATCGGTATCGACGAGGTGAGGAGCGGGCTCCTCCCGCAGGACAAGGTCACGGAGATCGAGAAAATCATCGGGGACAATAAGGCCGGAAAGACCGCCTTCGCCGGCGACGGCATCAATGACGCGCCGGTCCTCTCGAGGGCTGATGTAGGCATAGCGATGGGCGCCCTGGGCTCTGACGCCGCGATTGAGGCTGCCGACGTGGTGCTGATGGATGACAACCCGCTGAAGATCGCCACTGCCATCAGGATCGCGAAGAAGTGCATGGCGATAGTCTGGGAGAACATCGTCTTCGCCATCACAATCAAGGTCCTCTGCCTCATCCTGGGCGCAGTCGGCATAGCCAACATGTGGTTCGCCATCTTCGCCGATGTCGGCGTCATGATCCTCTGCGTGCTCAACGCGATAAGGACGCTGATGATCGCGGGGATTGAGCGCACTGTCGAGGAGGACGGGAAATAAATCTTCCTCCTGGAATGGAATGAAA
>DEHC01000055.1 GCA_002351705.1 Gammaproteobacteria bacterium UBA2810
CTCAAGTTCATCCCGCGCGACTCGGATGATCTCAGACGGTATCTTTTCCGCTTCGTGAGCGACTTTGCCGTCTCGCAGGGCATACAGCTCCGCTCCGACACGCCGACCTCGGCACTCAAGGAGATAACCTCGAAGCTTGACGGCCTTGCCGTAATCATCAAGCATGCGGACTATCCGCTTTACATGAACTACGGCAACCCGGACCTCGAGAACATCGATCAGGCGCTCGCGAAGTTCCTCTTCCCGCTCTTCAACCTGAAGGAGAGAGTGCGCTTCGTCTTCCTCTCGAAATGCTATCCGGTGCTCCTCTGCCGCGACATGTTCGGCGAGGTCCTGGACGGCATCGTCGACATCTCTAGGATGCCGAGGTTTGCGGCCGTCACGGGCTTCACTCCCGCGGAGGCTAAGAAAAAGTATCTCCATGACGCCGAGACGCTCTCGGTGAACACCAACCTCTCGCCTGACTCGCTCTTCGGGCTCTTCTACCACCAGTACGGCGGCTACCGCTTCACCCCGGGGAAGATACGCGTGGTGAGCCCCGCAGCGGCGGAGAAGGCGGCAGTAGCGCTTGCGCCGGTGCGCGCGTTCGAGTCGGATCCGCTCCTCGACAGCGTGCTTGACTCGCTCTCGGGCGATGTGTTCGGGATAGACGATTTCCTGCAGCGCCCGCTCTCCCCGGAGTTCGCGCTGGGGCCCTTCTACAGCTTCCGCCCGGAGATCCCCTCGGTGCTCTTTGCAAGCGGCCTTCTCACGATTGACAGCACCCATGAGTCAGCGGACCTCGATGAGCCGGAGTGCATGCTCCGCGTCACGAGCGAGGACGCGGTGAGGTTCCTCTGGGGACGCGGCTTCAGGCTCTTCGCCTGATCCAGTGGCTTTACGGAGCGGGGCGCCTTCACGGCGCCCCTTTGATTTTTCTCCGGGAAAGCATTTCCGGTAAGCTAATCTTTTCGTGACTTTCATTGCCTTTCCCCGCAGGGCGGCGCGTTTCTCCGCCGCATATGGGATATAATTGGGCTAATTTCCTCTATACATGTATCTTGAAAATTGACAATCGGGAGTATCAGCAGATGCTAAGCAGCAGGCAGTTGGCAAACGCGATCCGTGCCCTCAGCATGGATGCGATTCAGAAGGCTAAGTCAGGCCATCCGGGAGTCCCTCTCGGAATGGCGGACATCGCGGAGGTTCTCTGGCGCGGTTTCCTCAAGCACGATCCGAAGCAGCCCAAGTGGTATGACCGCGACCGCTTCGTCCTTTCGAACGGCCACGGCTCCATGCTCCTCTACTCCCTTCTCCATCTCACCGGCTACGACATGAGCATGGAGGATCTCAAGAACTTCCGCCAGCTCCACTCCAAGACCCCGGGACACCCTGAGTACGGCTACGCTGACGGCGTTGAGACCACTACCGGACCTCTCGGGCAGGGCATCACCAACGCGGTCGGCATGGCGCTCGCCGAGAAGATCCTCGAGGCGAACTTCAACCGCCCGGGATTCAAGGTTGTTGACCACTACACCTACGTGTTCATGGGCGACGGCTGCCTGATGGAGGGCGTCTCCCACGAGGCCTGCTCCCTCGCCGGAACCCTGAAGCTCGGCCGCCTCATCGCCTTCTGGGATGACAACGGCATCTCGATTGACGGCAAGACCAGCGGCTGGTTCGCCGAGAACACCGCCGCGCGCTTCGCCGCCTACGGCTGGCAGGTCATCAAGGTAGACGGCTATGACCGCGACGCCATCGCGAACGCGATTAAGGAGGCACAGGCCGACACCGAGCACCCGAGCATCATCTGCTGCAAGACCATCATCGGCTTCGGCGCCCCGAAGGAGGGCACCAACGGCGTCCACGGCTCACCGCTCGGCGACGAGGGCATCGTCGAGGCCAGGAAGAAGCTCGGCTGGGAATATCCTCCGTTCGTGATTCCTGAGGAGTACTATAAGGAGTGGAGCGCAGTCGAGAAGGGCGAGAAGGCCTACGCTGACTGGCAGAATCTTTTCAAGGCCTACAGCGAGAAGTATCCTGAGCTCGCAGCCGAGTTCGTCCGCCGCATGGAGCTGAGGCTCCCGGAGGGCTTTGACGCCAAGGCTGACGAGTACATTAAGGACCTTCAGGCGCATCCGCAGAAGATTGCCTCCAGGAAGGCAAGCCAGAACGCGCTCAACGCCTACGGCCCGCTCCTTCCGGAGTTCCTCGGCGGCTCCGCAGACCTTGCGCCGAGCAACCTCACCATGTACTCCGGCTCCAAGTCCATCACCGGCGATGACGCGTCAGGCAACTATGTCCACTACGGCGTCCGCGAGTTCGGCATGACCGCCATCATGAACGGCGCCCTTCTCCACGGCGGCTTCAGGCCCTACGGCGCAACGTTCCTGATGTTCATGGAATACGCGAAGAACGGCGTCAGGATGGCTTCCCTCATGAAGATCCCGACCATCTTCGTCTACACCCACGACTCCATCGGCCTCGGCGAGGACGGGCCTACCCATCAGCCTGTCGAGCAGACCGCAGAGCTCCGCCTCACCCCGAACATGAGCGTATGGCGCCCGTGCGATCAGGTTGAGTCCGCCGTTGCCTGGAAGGCAGCGATCGACCGCCTTGAGGGACCTACCTCCCTCATCTTCTCCCGCCAGGGCCTTGAGCAGCAGGATAGGACCCCGGAGCAGCTCGCCAATATCGCAAAGGGCGGATACATCCTCCGCTACTGCGAGGGCACTCCGGACCTTATCCTCATCGCCACCGGCTCCGAGGTTGCGCTTGCCATGAAGGCAGCTGACACCCTGAGCGCCCAGGGAAAGAAGGTCCGTGTTGTCTCCATGCCCTCGACCGACGTGTTCGACAGCCAGAGCAGCGAGTACCGCGAGAGCGTCCTGCCCTCATCCGTACGCCGCCGCGTTGCCATCGAGGCCGGCATCAGCGACTACTGGTACAAGTATGTCGGGCTTGACGGAAAGGTTGTCGGCATGAATACCTTCGGCGAGTCGGCTCCCGCGGACGAGCTATTCAAGGTGTTCGGCTTCACTGTCGAGAACGTTGTGAAGACCGCTCTTGAGCTCTTCTGAGACTGAGCAGAAGACAGTTCAGACACAAAGAAGGCGCCGCAGGGCGCCTTTATTGTCTCTGCCATGCAGAATGGGAGCTGCTCCCGGAGGAGCAATTCCTGAATTGTGCGGGGACTGACCCTGATTTCATCAGAATGCGCTGTCTTTCTCCATAAGCGGCAGGACATTTTACTCAGGCTTCGGGATATTGAAACCCAGTGCAGAAAGGGATAACCTTTTGAAAACCGGCAGGGAATGTACTGCTTCAGAATCTGCTGTCAGTGCTTCAATTGCCGCAGGCGCAGTCTGAACGATCTCCCCTGTTTTAAGACTGTTTAATCAGCATGGGACTCTCAGAATGGAGCAGGATTACTCACCGGAGGCAGTGGAATTTGCCGTATCTGCCATCGAGAATGCCGCGGCGAAGGCAGGAGTGACGGGCGATGTGGTATACAAGGCACTCAGTGCTGAGGATGGCATCAGACAATTCCTGCTGCCAAGCTATGATGCGCTTCACACTCAGGGTATTGAGTACATTGCTGACGAGGTCCTTGAATACCTCAAAGCAAAGAATGCCATGGTTTAAAATATGATTGCGGTTTTTCATGGATCAACAATGGAA
>DEHC01000056.1 GCA_002351705.1 Gammaproteobacteria bacterium UBA2810
GGACAAAGTGCTAAAGACAGGAGATCAACTGATACATGCGCCGGCCCGGCAGATGAGCCGCAGCAGAGTCAGTGAAACAGGGCCTCCGGAGAAATCCGGGGGCCTTTTTCATTCTTCAGGCCCGGCGCCGTATCCTTCCGGATTCTTCCGCTGCCAGTTCCAGCTGTCCCGGACCATGTCGGAGATGCTCCTCCTCGTCTTCCAGCCGAGCTCCCGCTCCGCCTTCGAGGCGTCGGCGAAGTACACCGGCTCATCCCCCGGGCGGCGCGGGGTGAACTCATAGGGGATCTTTATGCCGTTCTCCTTCATGAAGGCATTCACTATCTCAAGGACACTGACGCCCTGCCCGCTCCCTAAATTGTAGGTGTAGAAGCCGGGCTTCCCCATGCAGTGCCTGAGGGCCGCGGCGTGCCCCTCGGCGAGGTCCATCACGTGGATGTAGTCCCTGATGCAGGTGCCGTCAGGCGTCTCGTAGTCATTGCCGAAAATCCGGAGATGGTCAAGCTTCCCGACCGCAACCTGGGTGATGTAGGGCATCAGGTTGTTCGGGATGCCGTTCGGGTTCTCCCCGATAAGCCCGCTCTCATGCGCTCCGATCGGGTTGAAGTAGCGGAGCATGCAGAGCGACCAGCTGCTGTCCGAGCGGTATAAATCCTCACATATCTGCTCGATGTCGACCTTGGTCTGCCCGTAGGGGCTCGGCGACCTCTTGACGGGCTCATCCTCGGTGATGGGGACTTTGTTTGCGGGAAGGTAGACCGTGGCGCTCGAGCTGAAGACAAAGCTCTTCACATTGGACTCAGCCATCACCTCAAGGAGGGTAACCGCCCCCTCTATGTTGTTCCCGTAGTACATGAGGGGTTTCCTGACCGACTCTCCTACCGCCTTGTAGCCAGCGAAGTTGATTACGGCGTCAATCCGGTGCTCAGTGAAGATTTTCCGGAGCCCTTCCCTGTCCCTGATGTCAGTCCTGCAGAAGACCGGGCTCCTGCCAGTAATTTCCCTGATGCGGCCGATGACCTTCTCCGAGCTGTTCGAGAGATTGTCAGCGATGACAACGTCATAGCCCTCAGAGAGGAGAGTTACGGCAGTATGGCTCCCGATGAACCCGGTTCCGCCGGTTACAAGGATGGTGCTCATTCTGAAATCTCCTCCGTCATGTGCATTGCCGTGCTCACTGCCTGCTCACTTCCCGGCCTCCTGGCAGCGGCTGTTTATTTTATCACCGCCGGCAGCCTGTCCGGACGCCGCCGGGGCACTGCTGTATCCCCGGATAAATCCGGGACTTTCCTTACGCAGCCGCTCCGGTGATATAAGTCAGGCTTATATCATGAATGCAACAAAAACTCATTAGCATAGCTGACGCAGTGCCAATATACTGAACTCAATATAAATGCCCCGGAGTCCTGCCGGGCATGCATCAGATCAGGAGATCATCATGGCAGCACAGTCCTTCACCTCTTTTGTCTTCAACAGCCCGACAAAGCTTCTTTTCGGCGTAGGGAAGCTCGGGGAGCTCCACAACGAGAAGCTCCCGGGAAAGAAGGCGCTCCTCCTCACCTCCAGGGGCCGGTCAATCTACAGGAACGGCTCCTTTGACAAAACCGTTGAGGAGCTCCGGAAGGCAGGAGCTGAGTTCCTCCACAGCCCGTCCGTTGTCGAGAATCCCGGGAAGGAGGACTGCGAGGCAGCAGGAAGGCTCGCGCATGAGGAGGGCTGCGACTTCATCGTCGCGCTTGGCGGCGGCGCGGTGCTTGACTCATCGGTAGCTGTCTCCATCATCGCCGCGAACCCGGAGCGCGACCTCTGGGACTTCGTCCGCGGAGGAACCGGGAAAGGCATGACCGCCCCCAATGATCCGCTTCCGATAGTAACGATCGCTACCTCATCAGGCACCGGCTCCGAGATGAACGAGTGGGGCGTCATCAGCAGGACTGACACCCATGAGAAGATCGGGCTCGGGGATCCCAGGTGCAAGCCCAGAATCGCCGTTGTCGATCCGTCTTACATGACAACCGTACCTCCTCTGTACACCGCATACCAGGGCTTTGACGCGCTCTTCCACAACACCGAGGTCATGATGAGCAGGAGCCTCAACATCATGTCCGAGGCCATCGCACTTTCCGCGATATCGAACATCGCAGGGTACCTGCCAATTGCAGTAAGGGACGGGAAGAACCTTGAGGCAAGGGAGCATGTTGCCTACGCCTCGACCATGTCGGGGATCACCATGCAGCTCACAAGCTGCACCGCGCAGCACTCCATGGAGCATGCGATGAGCGCGTACCACCGGAATTTGCAGCACGGCGCCGGGCTCATCATGATCTCATACGAGTTCGCGAAGTTCTTCATTGACCGCCGCGCCTGCGATGACCGCTTCATAAAGATGGCCAGAGTCATGGGATACCCTGATAGCGCAGATCCGCGCGACTTCCTGAAGGCCCTCAGGCATCTTCAGGAGAAGTGCGGCGTCGCGGATCTCAGGATGAGCGAATACGGCTTCAAGAAGGACGAGTGCATGACTCTCGCGAAATGCGCCCGTGACACCATGGGCGTCCTTTACCCCGCGAACCCCTGCGGGATGACCGACGTGGATGTCGCCGGCATCTTCGAGAGAAGCTTCAGGTAGACAGGGCCGCACTTAATCTCAGGAATCATAAAGCAGCACAAAGGAATACGATTATGAAGAAAATTCTTGTTCTCCTCGCCCTGGCGCTCTGCCTCGGTGAGGCTAATGCAGAGGATGCAAATAATATGAAACCCGACCAGAAGATAATCACCCAGACCGCAGGCCGCAAGGCACTCGGAGAACTTGCCCCTGAGTTCGCGCACCTCAACGATGACGTGCTCTTCGGCGAGGTATGGAACAGGCAGGGTGAGCTCTCGCTCCACGACCGCTCGCTCGTCACGATCCTCTCGCTTGCCTCGCAGGGCATCACCGACTCATCGCTCAAGTACCATCTGATGACTGCGAAGGCCAACGGCGTCACGAGGCAGGAGCTTGCTGAGGTCATCACCCACGCCGCATTCTACATGGGCTGGCCGAAGGCCTGGGCGGTGTTCAGCCTCGCGAAGGACGTGTGGACTGATAAGGCGCAGACACTGGAGGAGTTCCAGATGTCAACGCCCTACCCGGTCGGAAAGCCCAACGACACCTACGCGAAGTACTTCATCGGGAACAGCTACATCGCGAACTTCGAGGGACAGGACGGTGCTCCGGTCAATGTGACATTCGAGCCGGGCTGCCGCAACAACTGGCATGTGCACCATGACAGCGTGCAGGTGCTCGTCTGCGTCGCGGGCCGCGGCTGGTACCAGGAGTGGGGCAAGGAGGCAGTGGAGATGACACCGGGCACCGTCATCGCCATACCGGTCGGAGTCAAGCACTGGCACGGAGCCGCGAAGGACAGCTGGTTCCAGCACCTCACCTACATGACCAGGGTCGGAAAGGACGCGAGCAACGAGTGGCTTGAGCCGGTGACTGACGAGGTTTACGGAAAGCTCAAATAACGGTGTTCCTCCATGAGGGGAATCATACCTTCATGAAGCACCGTGAGGGAGGCGGGGAATTACTCCGCCTTCTCTTCCGGGAGGAACTCGCGGTAGAGCGAGGCGTACATGCCCATAATCCTCTCCGCCCGGAAGTTCTCCGACTGCCTGAGGGCGGCTTCCGCCATTTTCTCCCTCTTCCCCCGGTCCTCCATCAGCGACACCAGCCCCTCAAGGCACCCGTCAAGATCCGAGTACCGGTACAGGAGGCCGCTCTCGCCATGCGTGAAGATGTCAGGGAACACCTCGACATCGCTTGCGACAACCGGGATGACCGCGTTCTGCATCGCCTCAAGGACCGAGAGGGGGAAGCCCTCGACAGGGGAGCAGGACATGAATACCGCGGCCTTCTCATAGTAGGGAAGAGGCTCCTGGAACCCCTTGAATGAAACTCTCCTGAGTCCCATCACTGCGGCTGACTTCTCGTAGCTCCTCCTCGAGTAGCCGTCGCCCAGGATCACGAGGTTCCACGAGTCAAAGCCGCGCCTCTCCACCTGACTCCAGATCCTGAGTATGGCGGAGACGCGCTTCGCGGCCTCCTCAAGCCTCGAGACCACGAGGACGGTGTTCTCCTTTCCGGGAATCTCCTCCCTGGGGAGCAGCCGGTCATAGGAGAGGGGGTTCGGGATGACCCTGCTTTTGACAAGCAGCGGGAGCCCGGCGAGCGAGTCGGCCAGAGGGAGGTACGAGGGCGAGAGGAACACGACGGAGGAGCAGAGCTCCCCGAGAAGGCTGAACTTGCAAAGCATCTCGGCTGCGCGCTTTTTCCGGTAATGGGGAAGGAGGGCGAGGCGCTTGAGCCACTTGAGCTTCCTTCCCAGAGAGAGCTCCCAGCGCATCCTCCGGAGGCAGCCGTCAGAGGTGTACTCCTGGATGTCGGTGTACGGCCTGAAGTGGTAGGTCGCGATGACCGTGCAGCCGGTGCCGGCGAGTGCGTCCCGGAAAAACTGCAGCGTCTGCTTCCGGTACTGCTGGAGATGGACTATGCTTATGCCGTTGTCCCTGATGTACTTTCTGAGCCCCACGGCGCCCACCTTCACCACGTCGAGGTCTCCCCTGATGTAGTGCTTCGGGTCAACCTCCTGCTTGTAGGCGAAGAAGAAGCGGAACTCATCAGAGAGAGAGTCGGCAAGCCTCAGCGAGAAACGCTCCACGCCGCCCTTCTCGCGGGGGTCGCTGCTCCCGGGGAGATTGTCGAAAGTGAAGATCAGGACGCCTGGAAGCATTTGGTACCTCTGGTGGCTCAGGTGACCGCTCAGCTTTCCTTTCCGGAGAGGCGGAGCGCGGCCTCGTAGAGATCGTTCCCGCGGAGGCCGGTGATCTCGGCAGCGGCCTTCGCCGCCTTCCTCATGGGCATGAGCGGCAGGAGGACTTTGAGCACCCTCTCGGCCTCTGCTGTAACCTCACCTTCCTCCGGAGAAGCGGCGCCTGCCACCATGATGACGAACTCGCCCCTCTGCCTGTCAGGATCCTCCGCGAGGAAGGACGCCATCTCGTCAGCCGGGTGATCGTAGAAGCTCTCGAAGGTCTTGGTGAGCTCGCGGGCTATGACAAGCCTCCTGCTCCCCAGGATCTCGGCCATGAGCCTCACCGTGTCAAGGACCCTTCTCGGAGACTCATAGAAGACAGTCGTGGCCGTCTCGCCCCGCAGAGACTCCAGCGCCTCGCGGAGCGCCTTGTCCTTCACGGGGAGGAAGCCCCTGAACACAAAGCGGTCAGTCGGGAGACCTGAGGCGGAGAGCGCCGTGATCGCCGCGCAGCAGCCCGGAACCGGGACAACCCTGATGCCTGACTCCCTGCAGAGATCAACCACATGGAAGCCCGGATCGCAGATGAGCGGGGTGCCCGCGTCGGAAATAAGGGCGACGGCGAGCCCCGCGGAGACCTTCTCCGCGATGGCGTCACGCCGCTCGAGCTCGTTGTGGTCATGGAACGCAACCATCTGCGGGGGCTTTATCCCGTAGTGATCAAGGAGGAGCTTCGAGTGCCTGGTGTCCTCCGCGGCAACGACGTCCGCGTTCCGGAGGACCTCCTCGGCGCGCCTCGTGAGGTCCGAGAGGTTCCCTATAGGGGTCGCGACTATATAAAGCGCAGGCTCAAGTCCGTTCATCACTGAATCTCCCCGTCTCTCTTCCTTCTCGAGCGGAACAGGCGCCCGGTGAACGCGACGGCGAGATACATCAGGATGAAGAGCCCCGAGCAGAACAGGATGCTGTTCCTCCAGGTGAGCTCCACGCCGAACACGCGGTAAAGCGGCTTGAGCTGGAAGCCGCTCAGGGTTATAGAGGAGTTCCTCGCCGCACTGAGCTCAACCCTGTCGTCATAGACATCAAAGCTCGAGAAGCCGCTGTAGTCGGCGGAGGAGAAGTCGGTGATTTCGAAGACGCTCCTCCCCGAGAGGGTGACGCGCCGGAGAACCGTCTCGCCCTGCGACGCGGGGAAGGAGATGCGGAGCCTCTCTATAGTCGGCATCCGGAGGTCGGCGTGCTGGGTATAGCGCCCCGAGGGGAAGTCCATGGTCTTGGCCTTCCTCTGGTCGAAGAGCACCCTTCTGCTCCCGTACCTTGATCCGACGACGGATATCACCTGCCTCGCAGGGGACTCGAGCTCGACGTCAACGCCGATGACGCTCGACGAGAACACGCTGTGCCTCAGCATGACTGAGACGGAGACGATGATTACCGTCAGGAAGAACGCGAGCGCCGCACGGTAGAGAAGCTGCTTCATACTGCTGTCATGTCCTCCGGTCTGCCTTCCTCGTTATTTGCCGGTAGCCTGCCTGTACTCGGAGATGTCCTCGATGCTGATTACCGGGAAGCCGTGGGCAATGCCGAAGGCGGTGACGCCGGGGAGCCTTGCCATGGTTCCGTCGATGTTGGTCAGCTCGCAGAGCACGCCGCAGGGCTTGAAGCCAGCGAGGCGGCAGATGTCAACGGTCGCCTCGGTGTGGCCGCGTCTCGTGAGCACGCCGTTCTCGCGCGCCCTGAGCGGGAAAACGTGTCCCGGGTGGGTGAGATCCGCGGGGGTTGCGCCGTCCTTAATCGCTGCCTTGATGGTGGTGAGGCGGTCATGGGCGGAGACGCCGGTGGTAACACCCTCCTTTGCCTCGATGGAGATGGTGAAGGCGGTCTGGAAGGGGCTGGTGTTGTTCTCCACCATCATGGGGAGATCAAGCTCCTTAATCTTCTCGTCAGTAAGGCAGAGGCAGACGATGCCGGAGCACTCCCTGATCATGAGGGCCATCTGCTGCTCGGTCATCTGCTCGGCGCTGAATACGAGGTCTCCCTCGTTCTCGCGGTTGTTGTCATCGACAATCATCACGCCGCCGCCCGCCTGTATCGAGCTGATTGCCCTCTCTATCCTTTCCTGGTAATTACGGCCGAATCTGCCGAGATAATCTACTGATTGACTCACGTTATGCCTCTGTATCGCAAGTCAGGGCCTTAACACATCCGCCTTCGGACATATTCTCTTTCATCCGGACTTTTACCGTTGGCCGGGGAATCACACCCCATCTGCATTGCGCTTGCGGGCTATACCGCCAGTGGAGACTTTCACTCCGCCCTGAGAACAAAAAAAATAAACTGCAGGGATGATTGTACCCTACCCAGCAGGCGGCGTAAAGCCTGACGCCGATCCTGCGCTGACCAGCAGCAGGCATTCCAGGGAAACCTTCGGGGACGATGCCGGTCTTCCTCTGCATATGCATGCTGCCAGCAGAATCATTGCAGGGCGTGTATCTGAATATGTCAGGGACTGCCGCACCATTTTCCTCAGCCGCTGCATCTTCTGAGGAGGATTCCGGTGCCGGAAATCCCTGAAAAAGACGCAGCAGCATTATAAATTCCGTGTCAGCTTAGCTCCTGTGCTACTATTGATGAGCTGGGCAATGTTTCCTTCCCGGGTGTTTTTGTTTCTGCACAGCTCAACAATACCGTGGTCCAGGAGACTGACCTTTTTCATTGCCGGCGCCGCCTTGCTGAGCAAGGCCTGGCAGGAATTCTGATCTGGGAAATCCGAGCAAATGCATATGCGTGACACTGATTACAATATAGTTGTATGTACAAATTCAAACTACGCAAAATACATACCTGCACTGTTTAATTCAATATCGTTTCACACTAAAGCAGGCATTGCTTTTTATGTTGTTTATTCAAGTATTACTGAAGATCAAAACACAACCTCCCCGGTAATTAG
>DEHC01000053.1 GCA_002351705.1 Gammaproteobacteria bacterium UBA2810
AATAATTTAATTATAATAAAAAACTTAAGTATTTGCCGAATATAAGCCTTTTTTGTGAACTGGATCACTACATGATTTCACTCTAGGCCGGCAAAAATACCTGTTGACTTTATTTAAAAACAGTCTATAATTCGAAATTCGCTTTTTATCCGAATTGTCTCCGCCGTGTTCTCCATACACCGAAAGGATGCGGCAGGCCTTTCCAAGTGAAGGCCGGGCAGTCCGGAATGGCGGCCGGGATCACCCTGAAAGAAGAAAGCCCGCTGTGCTTTTCATACGTGCCATGCAAGGCAAGAAAAGATCCGCCCGCCGCCATGCTGAATCGGTCAAACTGTCAAAGAGTGATCAGTCACATGCAGAATGAAGAAAACAGCAGTCAGCAGGGAAGCCGGACATCAATAACACTTCTTGTACAAAAAGGCCGCGAGCAGGGATTCCTCACCTTCAACCAGATCACGGACGTTCTGCCGGATTCCATCGACCCGGAGCAGATCAAGGACATCGCGCAGCTCATGGAGAGCGTCGGCATCAGGGTATGCGAGGACTCCGAGGTTGATGACGAGCAGCTCCTCTACGATACCGAGGCCGTCGCCGGCACCGGAAGCGAGGAGATCCAGCAGGTTGTGCCCGAGAGCGGCCACACCACCGATCCGGTCAGGATGTACATCCGCGAGATGGGTTCCGTTCCCCTTCTGAAGCGCAGCGAGGAAATCGACATCGCGAAGCGCATCGAGGAGGGGATCCATATGGTCCAGAGCTCGGTTGCCGGATACCCGCAGGCCATACTGTACCTGCTCAATCTCTACGATGAGTCGCTGAAGGGAAACCTCCGCCTCGGCAGCATCGTCACTGGATTCACCGACGAGAAGGGGGAGTCACTCGTCCTTACCGACGAGGAGCGCGAGAAGAACGCGGCTCTCCTTAAGTCAATGGAAGCGCTGCGCGCCGGTCAGGCCGGAAAGGATGACGGGGACGCGGACGGCGGGGAGGATGAGGAGGACTCCGCCGGGAAGCATTCCTCCGCGAAAAAGCGCAATGACGCGGAGATAACTGACGGAGCGTCCGATGATGAAGAGTCAGGCGATCCGGAGGATGACGAGAGCGGCCCCGATCCGGAGCTCGCCTTCATCATGTTCTCGAAGCTCAGAAAGCTCTCCGAGGAGACCGCCCGCGCCATTCAGAAATACGGCCGCGGAAGGCAGGCAACAGAGCAGAAAATCCAGAGGCTCGGAAAGTTCTTCTGCCAGTTCAGGCTGGTCCCCGGGCAGTTCGAGCAGCTCGTCCGCAATATCCAGGACATCGTGAAAAGGATCAGGGAGCAGGAGATCGCCCTCCGCGACTGCTGCGTGCGCGACTGCCATATGACGAAGGAGGAGTTCAACCGGTACTACCGCCAGAACGCCGTCGGGCAGACCGAGGGAAACAGCGAGGGCATGACCGGCTGGATTGACTCCGCCATCGGAAGCGGGAAGCCCTTCGCGGACGGCCTCAGGAAAAACCGCCGCGAGCTCGAGAGGGCCATGGACAGGCTCCGCGACATCGAGAACGAGATCGGCATCTCCATCTATGACATCAAGAACATCGCGGTGAGCATGAACCGCGGAGAGAACCTCGCCATGCGGGCCAAGGAGAAGATGACCAAGGCCAACCTCCGCCTCGTGATCTCCATCGCGAAGAAGTACACGAACCGCGGGCTGCAGTTCCTCGACCTCATCCAGGAGGGAAACATCGGCCTCATGAAGGCGGTCGACAAGTTCGAGTACAGGAGGGGCTACAAGTTCTCGACCTACGCCACCTGGTGGATAAGGCAGGCCATCACCCGCTCCATCGCGGATCAGGCGAGGACCATCAGGATCCCGGTGCACATGATCGAGACCATCAACAAGCTCAACCGCGTCTCAAGGCAGATGCTGCAGGACATGGGCCGGGATCCGACGCCTGAGGAGCTTGCCGTGAGAATGGGCATGCCCGAGGAGAAGGTCAGGAAGGTCATGAAGATCGCGAAGGAGCCCATCTCGATGGACAGCCCGGTCGGCGATGACGAGGACTCCCATATCGGCGACTTCATAGAGGACAGCAGCATTGCGAGGCCCGATGAGGCCGCGACCGCCGAGAGCCTCAGGGAAAACATCAGGAAGGTGCTCGACTCGCTGTCCCCGAGGGAGGCAATGGTGCTGAGGTACCGCTTCGGCATTGACATGAAGAGGGATCACACGCTTGAGGAGGTCGGGAAGCTCCTGGGCGTCACCCGCGAGAGGATCCGCCAGATTGAGGCGAAGGCTATCCGGTGGATGCGCCACCCGAGCCGCGCCGAGCTGATCAGGAGCTTTCTTCCCTGAGCCATGATCCATTAAGGAAACAAGCAGCCGGCTGCAGGGCGTGCCGCCGGCAGGAAAGCATTCCTCACTTCAGTGCGCACTCGCCTCCCGGCGCCTGCGCACTTCTTCTGCCGCATCATCTGAGCCGGAATCCACGAAAAAACGTCCGCCGCCCGGTGAAAAATTCCGCACTTCTTAAGAAAAATAAAAAAATCCTGAAAAAAGTTTAAAAAAGCAGCCTGCCGCACGAAAAAATCCGTCTTGATTTTATTTTTTTATGGTATATACTAAAGTGTTCCATTTTATGCCCGAACTGTTTTTGTCCGTGTGCTCCGCCGGCCGGATAGGCGCGGACAGGCTTTCCTTGCCCACATTGAAAGCACGGTCCGGGATGGCGGTCAGGGTCTGCTGAAAAAAGAAAACGCGATGAAGCTTTTCACGTATGCCATGTCAGGCAAAAGAAAAGATCCAATCGCCGCCAAGCTGAGTCGGTCAAACTGTATAAGAGAGCGCTCAATCACATGCAGAATGAAGAAAACAGCAGCCAGCAGGGAAGTCAGACGTCCGTAACCCTACTTGCCCAGAAAGGACGCGAGCAGGGATTCCTTACCTTCAACCAGATCGCCGACGAGCTGCCGAGCTCCATAGACCCGGAGCAGCTCAATGACATCGTGCAGCTTCTCAAGAGCATCGGCATCAAGGTCTGCGAGGACTCCGAGGTCGATGACGAGCAGCTGATCCTGGACACCGAGGCAGTCGCAAGCTCCAACACCACCGAGGAAATCCAGCAGGTCGTGCCCGAGAGCGGCCACACCACTGATCCCGTCAGGATGTACATGCGCGAGATGGGCACAGTCCCCCTGCTCAACAGAAGCGAGGAGATCGACATCGCTAAGCGCATCGAGGAAGGGACCCACATGGTCCAGAGCTCGGTCGCCGGATATCCCCAGGCAATTTCCTACCTCCTGAACCTCTATGACGAGTCCCTGAAGGGAAACCTCCGCCTTGGCGAGATTGTCGCCGGATTCACCGACGAGAACGGCGAGAAGCTCGTGCTCACCGATGAGGAGCGCGAGAAGAACGCAGATCTCCTGAAGGCCATGGCAGCGGCCCAGGCCGGGGAGAGCAGCGGGACCGGCCCGGATGATGACGCCGATGAGGACGATGATCCTGATGAGGAGAAGCCCTCAGGCAGCCAGAAAAAGGCTGCGGCCAGGAACAGAACGGATGACGATTACGGCGATTCGGATCTCGATTCCGCAGATGATGACCCGGATGGCTCGCCCGATGATGACGATGGCGGCCCCGATCCGGAGCTTGCCTTCATCATGTTCTCGAAGCTCAGGAAGCTCTCCGACGAGACCGCCCGCGCCATACAGCAGTACGGCCGCGGCAAGCAGGCAACGGACGAGAAAATCAGGAGGCTCGGCGCGCTTTTCTGCCAGTTCAAGCTTGTCCCGAGGCAGTTCGAGCAGCTCGCCCGCAATATCCGCGACATCGTGAAGAGGATCAAGGATCAGGAGATCCTGATGCGTGACTGCTGCGTGCGCACCTGCCACATGACGAAGGAGGAGTTCAACCGGTACTACCGCCTGAACGCCCTCTCCCAGACCAGCGGCAACAGCGAGGGGCGCACCGACTGGATTGAGGCAGCCATTGACAGCGGGAAGCCGTACGCCGACGGGCTCAGGAAAAACCGCCGCGAGCTCGAGAGGGCCATGGACAGGCTGCGCGACATCGAGAACGAGATCGGCATCTCCATCTATGACATCAAGAACATCTCGGTGAACATGAACCGAGGCGAGAACCTTGCCCAGCGCGCGAAGAAGCAGATGATCGAGGCAAACCTCCGCCTCGTGATCTCCATCGCGAAGAAATACACCAACCGCGGCCTGCAGTTCCTTGACCTCATCCAGGAGGGGAACATCGGCCTCATGAAGGCGGTTGACAAGTTCGAGTACAGGAGAGGCTACAAGTTCTCGACCTACGCCACCTGGTGGATAAGGCAGGCCATCACCCGCTCCATCGCGGATCAGGCAAGGACCATCAGAATACCCGTCCATATGATCGAGACCATCAACAAGCTCAACCGCGTCTCCAGGCAGATGCTGCAGGAGAAAGGCAGGGATCCGACCCCTGAGGAGCTCGCGCAGCAGATGGGCATGCCTGAGGAGAAAATCCGCAAGGTCCTCAAGATCGCGAAGGAGCCGATTTCGATGGAGACCCCGGTCGGCGACGACGATGACTCGCATATCGGAGATTTCATCGAGGACAGCAACATGGCGCTCCCCGATGAGGCCGCGACTGCTGACAGCCTGAAGGACAACATCAAGAAGGCGCTTGACGCGCTCACCCCGAGGGAGTCCAAGGTGCTCAAGATGCGCTTCGGCATCGGCATGAGCACCGATCACACCCTCGAGGAGGTCGGCAAGCAGTTTGACGTCACCCGCGAGCGCATCCGCCAGATTGAGGCGAAGGCCCTCCGGAAGCTCCGCCATCCGAGCCGCTCGGAGCAGCTCAGGAGCTTTACCGACGAGTAAGCGCTTTCAGGCGTCTGTGCAATGAGGAGCGGCGGACTCAGGTCCGCCGTTTTTTATGCCGGGGATCAGCCGACGCTCCGTGGGAAAGGACTTCCGGCGGACATTTCCGGCAGCCCGGCAGGGGCTGACGGAAAATCCTGCAATTTGTTTTGAATTCCCTGCCGGCGTGCTATAATAAGCCTCATACCCGCCGCGACTGCGGCGGTTGTTCATGCGGCCCTTTAGCTCAGTCGGTCAGAGCAGACGACTCATAATCGTTTGGTCCACTGTTCAAGTCAGTGAAGGGCCACCAGCCGCTCCTTCTTCCGTCTGTTTCCGGTCAAAATTAACTACTGTCAAAATCATCTCCCCGCAGGCCGTTTCACCGGCGGAAAATTCTGCTAACATATCGTTCTTCCGTCCGGAATCCATGCCCCGGCGGAAACAGCTCTTCAGGTGCAAAAAAAGAGGGACACAGTGAACTGGAAAATAGCCCTTGCCATAATGTCAGCTGCAGTCTTCATGATGGGCGGCAGCTACACCATGGTCATTCCGTTCCTCCCGCTCTTCATCGCCCGCGATCTCGGGGCAGCTCCGGAAAATGTCAACCTCCTCACCGGAGTCGCCTTCTCGATAAGCTTCGTCATTACCTTCATCGCGGCCCCGATCTGGGGAAGGCTTGCCGATCTCTACGGCAGGAAGCCCATGTTCCTCAGATCCTGCTTCACCATCACGATCTGCTATTTCCTCTTCTTCATCGTGAGGAACCCGACCGAGCTCATCCTCGCAAGGGCGCTGCAGGGCTTCGGCGCCGGCATGCTCCCGATTGCCTTCTCCATAACCTCGGCATGGGCCCCCAAAGAGAAGATCGGCATTGCCATGGGCACCCTCCAGGGGGTCCATATCTCGGGAACAGTGTTCGGACCGCTCTTCGGCGGGCTCCTCGCTGACAGCTTCGGCGTCAGATCCGCCTTCCTCATAGCAGGCTTCATACTGCTCTTCCTCGGAGTGCTCGTCACACTCACCGTCAGGGAGCCGAAAAAGAGAGAGGACACAAAGAACAGCGAAAAGGGAACATACCGCAGGCTCCTCCACGACAGCGTTATCCTGACAGTCCTCTCTGTCACCTCGCTCACCGCCATGGCCTGGCTCATGCAGCAGCCGCTCATGGCGCTCTTCACGAGCGAGGTAAGCGGAAATGCCGAAAAGGCCGCCTCGCACGCCGGCATAATCTTCTCAGTCTTCGGTCTCGCCGGCGCCATCGCCGCACCGATCTGGGGCTGGTGCGGCCAGAGGTTCGGCTTCTTCCGGATGATGGTCACGTCCGGAATCGCCGGAGCGATCTGCTGCGCCGCCGTCGCCTTCTCCTCCTCGTTCAGCATTCTTATCGCCGCGTTCTTCGTCTACGGCTTCTGCTTTGCCGGAATCATCCCCTCGGCCAACTCAATACTGATCCTTGCGACCAGAACCGAGATAAGGAGCAGCGCCTTCAGCCTGCTGTTCACCGCCCAGATGCTCGGGAGCGCCATAGGGCCCGTGACAGGCGGCATGGTCGCAACCGCTGCCGGAAACGTGTCAGCGGTATTCATAACAGCAGGCAGCTCGCTACTCGTCTTCATGATCATTATTGCGTTTGCGGCGCCTGACAGGGTAAGAAGGATCAGCCGCACCAACAGATCGGGACTCTCCGAGGAGGAGCTAAGAGCCGCCCAGGCGCAGGAGCCGGACAAAACGGAGCAGCAGGCATAGCCTCCGCCTGCCGCTTCCGCACTGCACTGCCCTCAGCCGGAAATGACGCTATATGAGGCCTCATTTCCGGACTTTCAAGGATTTTCAGGAAAAATATAATCCGCCACCTTTTTCTTGAATTCTGCCGCCCTGCCCCTAGATAAGCAGGTGCAAGGGAAAGAAAGAAACAGATATTTCCGGGAACGTCAAGGATTCCCGGTTCATGGAGGCCATTGGCTATGTCAAAGTTCTATGATGATGATTTCGGTGCTGCTCCTACTATTTTCGATATCGTAAGGAGCCTTGCGCGTCCGGTCTCTGAGTTTGCGGATCACGTCGACAATTCGTTCAAAGGTGACGATACAGAATCCGGCGAGTCCTTCAGGGCTGACCTCTGCGATCTGGGCGATCACTACGAGCTCAAGGCCGAGCTTCCCGGAGTAAGGAAGGAGGACATTGAGATGTCCTTCGATGACGGGGTTCTCTCGGTCAAGGCTCCGCACAATACCGGGTGCTGCTGCCAGCAGGGCTCCGAGGGCGGATGCAAGGCAGACGCTGAATCCGGAGATGACGGGGCACAGGCCGCAGACTCCCAGAAAGCGGACGGGACCGGTGCCGGGCCCAAGTTCATCATCCATGAGCGCACCAGCGGCACCTACGAGAGGAGCTTCAGCATTCCTGACGCTGACGCCGAGAACATCACCGCCTCGTTCGAGAACGGCGTCCTGTCAGTGAGCCTCAGCAAGGAGCAGCCGAAGAAAGGCAAGGTAATCAGCATAAATTAACCCTGCCTGAACGCTTCCTTAAGAACTGGTACGAGCCCGGCATCTGCCGGGCTTTTCTGATCCTGCGCAAAGGCAGGCAGCACATGCAGATAAACCGGCACTGGGATCCTCAGCGCTACAGGTGCTGCTCTTTCAGGTCAGGATGTGAAATTTATGGTCAGAAGCCCGCAGGAGGTTACGGCGGCTTTATATACATATTTAATTCCGTTTGATAAATATTCAATGTGTATATATAGTCTGATTCTGTCTTTTCAACCACATAAACACGAATTTAATTTATGGAAATTTCCCCGTGTTTTTCTTGATTTTTCCCTTGATGGCATCATATAGGAATGTGCAAAGGAAAGGATTTAAGAAAAAGAACTGATAAGGGCTGATGGTTATACCAGAGGCCCGGGAGATTTCAAAAATGTCAAAGAATCATAACAATGCACTCTGCCGCGGGGAATTCGGAGTTCCCACTCTGTTCGACCTCTTCAGCCGCCCGCTTTCGGCATTCAGCGGCTTTGACATGGAGAACGAAGGCTTTAAGGCTGACGTTGAGGACAAAGGCGACCGCTATCAGGTGAAGGCCGAGATGCCGGGCGTGAAGAAGGAGGACATAAAGCTCTCCTTCGATGACGGGGTTCTCACCATCAAGGCCGAGCACAACACCGAGAAGAAGGAAGGCAGTGAGAAGAAGGGCTACCTCGTCGAGGAGTGCTCCTACGGCACCTACGAGAGGAGCTTCAGGTTCGATGACGCGGATCCTTCAGACATCAGCGCAGCCTTCGCGAACGGCGAGCTGGATGTATGCCTGAAGAAGGCGCCGAAGAAGCAGCCTAATGCCATAAAGATCAACTGATGCCGGACAATGGTCCGGGCACCGGAACATGTGCTGAGAAGTGACGTTTGGCCTCCGGAGAAATCCGGGGGCCTTTTTCGTCTGCAGGCAATGACTGATCGGCAAATATGAAAAAACCCGCGGAATCCGCGGGTCTTTCCAGCATCTCAAACTGATCTGCCCCTCAGGAGGCATATTCAGTTATCAGGCGAACATCGGGCTTGAGAGGTAGCGGTCGCCGGAGTCAGGCAGCAGCGCAACGATGGTCTTGCCCTTGTTCTCAGGACGTGCGGCAAGCACGCCTGCGGCATAGAGAGCCGCACCTGAGGAGATTCCGACCAGAAGTCCCTCGGAATGTGCGAAGAGCCTGCCGTTCTTGAATGCCTCCTCATTAGGAACCCTGATGATCTCATCATAGATGCCGGTATCAAGGATCTTCGGGATAAAGCCTGCGCCGATGCCCTGGATCTTGTGCGGGCCGGGCTTCTCGCCTGAGAGCACGGCACTGGTGTCAGGCTCTACTGCCACAACCTTCACATTAGGGTTCTTGGACTTCAGGAACTTGCCTGCGCCGGTAAGGGTTCCGCCGGTGCCGACGCCTGCGACGAAGAAGTCAACCTTGCCGTCAGTGTCATCCCAGATCTCAGGTCCGGTGGTGGAGAAATGAGCCTCAACGTTGGCGGGATTTTCGAACTGGCCGAGGATTATGGAGCCGGGGATGGAAGACTGCAGCTCGGCAGCCTTGGCTATGGCGCCGGGCATTCCCTTTGAGCCGTCAGTCAGGACCAGCTCTGCGCCATAGGCCTTCAGGATCTGCCTGCGCTCAACGCTCATGGTCTCGGGAAGGGTGAGGATGGCGTGATAGCCGCGGGCTGCCGCAACAGCTGCGATGCCGATGCCGGTGTTGCCGGAGGTAGGCTCGATGATGGTTGCGCCCGGCTTGAGCTTGCCGTCCTTCTCGGCCTGGACAATCATCTGGAGAGCTACGCGGTCCTTGACCGAGCCTGCGGGGTTGAACGCCTCAAGCTTTACAAGAACCCTTGCTCCGCGGATGCCGGCAGCCTGATCATACTTGGCAGGCTCAAGAAGAGGAGTGTGTCCGATAAGTTCAACAAAACCCTTTTTGATGTTGCTCATAGCTTTAATCTCCCTTTGGATTTCAATTCATATTATTCATAGTGATTAAATAGGTTATTCGCATGTTAAACTCTTTTTAAACGAGATTCAACACTTTTTATAAAAAAGTTGCCTGAAACCAGCCGCCGGCGTCCTTTTCTGCCGGATACCGGCAGACTTATCCAGCTGTATCAGTTTATTAGGCAATAATTACCCGGGAGGCGGCATCCCCGGAATGAAGGTAAAGCCCCCTGCGTCATGCCCATTTTGTGACGGATGATTCATTTTCAGCATAAGGCGGACAGCAGCTCCTGCGCGGTCAGAGGGCGGCTCAGACAGCTTTCCTGCCGGCAGAGGCCTGACTGCAGGGAGAGTGCCTTATGGAGCTTCTGCCGCAGGGGCTTTGCATCTTTTATGCTTTATTCAGTTAAAATATCTGTTACTATATAGGAATTATTGGTTTAGTAGGAATTAAGGGATACAATACATAATAAGGAATCAATCACAGGTCAGCACAGCCTGATCCGTGACAGAAATGGAGAAGAGCAGCCTATGAAATTTTCAACAAAATCACGCTACGCACTGAGACTGGTGGCTGATCTGGCCATACACCGCACGGACGGAGTGCTGAGGCTCAAGGACGTGGCAAACCGGCAGAACATCACGGAAAAATACGCAGAGCAGATCATCTCGATGCTCAAGCACGGCGGACTCGTGCAGGCAAAGCGCGGCACCCAGGGCGGCTATACCCTCACGAAGCCCGCTGCGGAGATCACCATCGGCGAGATCCTCAGGCTTACGGAGGGTGATCTCGCGCCAGTACCCTGCCTCGAGAACGGCGGCGACGGCTGCGACTTCTCCGAGCACTGCACCACCCTCTCAATGTGGAAGAAGCTTTACTCGGCAATCAGCAGCGTCGTCGATCACATGAGCGTCCAGGACATGATCCAGGAATCAGGCAAGGATCGCGAGACGCTGGCGCTCGACTCCGCCATGCTCTGACCAGGCAGAGCAGAAGATCACAGACATTCACCTTATTGCAGGCAGTCCGGAATTAAGAATTAAAAATTTGCATTTTCCTGTTGTAATCTTAAACGGACTGTATTATATTACCCATTCAGATAGATTTAGTAGGAATTAAACATCACTGGAAATCAGAATCAGTATTTCCAGAAGAACGGAGGTTACCATGGCATTCAAATTTGATACTCTTCAGGTTCACGCAGGACAGGAGCAGCCTGATTCTGCGACCGGCGCACGCGCTGTGCCCATCTATCTGACATCATCGTATGTCTTCAGGAACTCCCAGCACGCAGCCGACAGGTTCGGCCTCAGGGATCCGGGCAACATCTACAGCCGCCTCACCAACCCCACCACCGAGATTTTTGAAAAGCGCATGGCAGCCCTTGACGGCGGTGTAGGCTCACTTGCCACTGCCTCCGGTCTTGCAGCAATCACCTACGCCATTCTCTCCCTCGCAGTGGGCGGTGACAATATAGTTGCCTATGAGAACAGCTACGGCGGAACCTTCAACGTGCTTTCCCACACCCTGCCCGAGTACGGCGTGACCACCACCTGGGTCAAGCCGAACGACTTCGAGGCGGTCGAGAAGGCAATAAATGACAGGACCAAGGCCATTTACGCCGAGACCCTCGGCAACCCGAACTCCGATGTCGCCGACATCGAGACTCTCGCGAAGATTGCCCACGCGCACAAGATCCCTCTTGTCGTTGACGCGACCTTCACCCCTCCTTCAGTCATCCGCCCGATTGAGTACGGCGCAGACATCGTTGTCCAGTCCGCAACCAAGTTCATCGGCGGCCACGGCACCGCGCTCGGCGGCGTAATCACCGACAGCGGCAACTTCGACTGGGAGGCATCAGGCAAGTTCCCGACCCTTACAACCCCGAACGCCAACTACCACGGCGCAGTGTTCACCAAGCTCGCAGGAAAGGCAGCCTACATCACCAAGGTGCGCGCAGTGTTCCTCCGCAACACCGGAGCTACCCTCTCGCCGTTCAATTCCTTCCTGTTCCTGCAGAGCCTCGAGACCCTCTCGCTGCGTGTTGACCGCCACATCTCAAACGCGCTGAAGGTCGTCAAGTTCCTCTCGGAGAGCCCTCTGGTCGAGAAGGTACATCATCCTTCCGTATCGGATGATCCCGAGCAGCAGAGACTCTACAAGAAGTACTATCCGAAGGGAGCCGGCTCAATCTTCACCGTTGAGATCAAGGGCGGCAGGGAAAAGGCAATCGCGCTCGTTGATCACCTGAAGCTCTTCTCGCTTCTTGCGAACGTCGGCGATGCCAAGTCCCTGGTCATCCATCCGGGCTCAACCACCCACTCGCAGCTCTCTGACAGCGAGCTCCTGGAGGTCGGAATCAAGCCGAACACCGTCCGCTTCTCCATCGGCATCGAGGATCCGGATGACCTTATCGAGGATCTCGATCAGGCACTGAAGGCAATCCAGTAATTTCCGCCATACACAGAAAAAGTCAGGAAACCGGGGGCAGCCCCGGTTTTTTTATGCCCGGAATCAGAAAAAATCCGCGTCACATCATGTCAGCGGAATGTATATTTAAAAAATAATCCCCGCATTCTGATAAAATCACAAAAATATTTGCCGTGAATCTCGCACTGGATAAAAACTCAAACTTCCCAGTTC
>DEHC01000066.1:0-268 GCA_002351705.1 Gammaproteobacteria bacterium UBA2810
CACCTGCTGCCTTGGCGTCAGCGTGGGTCGCGCTCTGGGCAAAGGCGATGGCGTCCCCGGTTGCCGGATCGATTACCCCGTCCTGCTGGGCATAGTTGAGGAGCCCGGCGAAGGTGAGGTCAGAGAAGGTCGCGGTGACGGTCTGGTCAGAGTGGGAGCCGACCTGGAACTTGGTGAAGGTGTCATCAAGAGTTCCTTTGTCATCCTTGATCGTGCCGATGGAGCCGTTCAGCACGTGGAGCGTGCCGCCGAAGGTGGTCTGCTCGCC
>DEHC01000066.1:442-17678 GCA_002351705.1 Gammaproteobacteria bacterium UBA2810
GCCGAGTTGATCCTCTTGCCGGTCGAGAGCTTCTCATAGCTGCCGGTAAGCTTGCTGGTCGCCTTCGCGAGGGCGTTCTGGGCCCGGAGCGAGGAGGTATTGGTATTTACATAAAGTGCCATAAGAAAGTGCGGACAAAATCCTGGACCGTAGGTCAGGAGTTCGCGTATGTACTCACTCGAAGAAAGGGAAAAAGCAGTAAAACTGTATATTCAGTATGGTCTGAAGGCTGCGAAGGTGATAAGGGAGCTTGGCTATCCCAACAGGCACGTGATAGTCAGGTGGTACCAAGAATACCAAGCTAATCAAAAACTGCACGAGAAACGCAGAAGCACATCGAAGTATACTGCCGAGCAGAGAAAGGCTGCTGTGCAGTATTACCTGGAACACGGTGAAAGCTACATCAATACAGTCAGGAAACTTGGTTATCCCAGCCGTCAGCAATTAGCTCAATGGCTTGACGATGACGCACCTGAAGTCCGTCGGGATTGCGTTCACATAGGTTCTCATCCACATCAGCCTGAGAAGATAAAGGAGGAAGCAGTAGTAGCCTTTTGCTCACGCAAATGCAGTGCCAAAGAGATCGCACAACGCTATGGTGTTAGTCGAGGGACACTGTATCAGTGGAAAAAGGAGCTTCTCCCTGATCAAGGTGAACATCTTATGAAGGCCAACATCAAGGAATCAAAGGATAATCAGGCAGAGAATGCATCACTCATATCCACTGGTGCTCTCTGCAGCAAAGAGATTGCAACGGAGGCTGCCCAGTCAGGGAACAAGCCTGATACATGTTCTGACGCCATCAGCAGTAAAGGAATGACGCCAGAGAATGCCACAGAGGATAAAGCCAGTCCATGCCCTGACGCTCCAGGCGATAAAGGAAGTACATCTGGAGATGCAGAGAATGCATCACATGCCTGCCATGAGGCCAGCAGTGGCAAGGAGATGGCACCACAGAAGGCTCAGTCAGGGAGTGAGCCTGAGACATTGCCAGATGTCTCAAGCAACAATGCAGCAACAGAGGTCCAGACATCAGGCAAATCTAATGAATGCCTTGATCCACTCAGCGGACAGGCGATGACTGTAGAGGAAGCGAAGTCAGAGATTGAATTGCTGACAAAGAAAGTTGATGATCTTCGGAATCAGGCAGAAGACTTCCAAAAGCAGGTACACAAGCTGAGACTTGAGAAGGCGATTCTTGAAAAGACCGCAGAAATAATAAAAAAAGACGGCGGCATCAATCCGGAAGACCTCTCAAACCGAGAGAAGGCAATCGTGATTGATGCCGAGAAAAAAGATTATTCACTGCATGAACTGCTTGTTGCCATGAAAATATCAAAGAGCAGCTATTTTTACCAGGAAAGCGCTTTCAAGAAGCCTGACAAGTACACTGCGGTAAGGAAGACTCTTGCCAGCATCTTCAATGATAATTATCAGTGCTACGGCTACAGACGCCTGTATTCTGAGGTCAGGAAGCAGGGGCTGTGCCTTTCAGAAAAAGTCATCCGCCGGCTTATGAAAGAAGAAGGCCTTCAGGTTAAATGCAAGAGAAGACGCAAGTACAGTTCCTACAAGGGAGAAATCTCACCTGAGGTACCCAATCTGATCAAACGTAATTTTCATGCGGATAAACCGAACGAGAAGTGGCTTACTGATATTACAGAGTTTGCCATACCTGCCGGTAAGGTCTACCTGTCTCCCATAATCGACTGTTTTGATGGTGAACCGGTCTCATGGACTATCGGGACTTCACCGAGCGCGGATCTCGCAAAGAGAATGCTGGATGATGCAATCAAGACTCTCCCAGAAGGGGAGCATCCCATTGTTCATTCAGATCGTGGCTTTCATTACAGGTGTCCCAGATGGATTCAAAGGATGAACGAGGCAGGGCTGACCAGGTCTATGTCAAAGAAAGGCTGTTCTCCCGATAACTCTGCCTGTGAAGGGTTCTTTGGCAGGATCAAGGAAGAAATGTTCTACTATCGATCGTGGCAAGGGGTATCAATCAACGAGTTCATCAAGTATGTGGATAAGTATCTTCATTGGTATGTGGAAAAAAGAAATAAAACTGTTCTTGGGGGACTCAGTCCGCTAGAATACAGGAAAAAGCTAGGATTTATTTAGTCCAAGAAAAAGTCCGCGCTCTCTAATCTTTTTCTCCTGAAACTGTTTTCAAAAGCCCGGCAGGGGCACTGCCCCCTTGTTTTTATTATTGTTGGCCCCGGGACATTCCCGTAGGTGCCGGACAAACCTTTTGTCATGTTTATGGAAAAAGCGTGCCATGCTGTGAAAAGCCTTACTGGACGCGCTTTCCCGAAGCAACTGCCGTTCAGGCACAATCCCTGCACGGCAGAATTCCGGCGTAAAAGCGAAACTCCTGGCCGTGCCGGTTCATAAGCCGCGCTGGCGGCGGTTTTGTGTAAGAGAAGGCTCTGTTCTGATAAAATTCAGGCAGCCGTTCCGGGCAGTACGGACAACAGACACTGCCCAACACAAAGAGGAGAGCGGAAGGTCCGCCGGGCACACCGGAGGATGCTGATGCGAAGCACATGAAGATAAAAGTACTTGTCATTGGCGGAGGCGGACGCGAGCACGCGCTCGCATGGAAAATCTCCGAGTCACCCATCGTTGAGAAGGTCTATGTTGCCCCGGGCAACCCCGGAACTGCGGCAGAGCCCAAAATGGAGAACGTTGCCATCGGCGTCGATGACATCGACGGTCTCGCGAGGTTCGCGAAGAGCAATGGCATCGATCTCACCGTCGTAGGCCCTGAGGGACCGCTCGTCGCCGGCGTTACCGACAGGTTCCAGAAGGACGGGCTCCGCATCTTCGGACCGACCGCGGCCGCAGCAGAGCTTGAGGGCTCCAAGTCCTTCACCAAGGACTTCCTCTCCAGGCACAACATTCCGACCGCGAAGTACGAGACCTTCACTGACGAGGATAAGGCGGTTGCCTACATCGAGAAGCACGGCGCTCCGGTTGTCGTCAAGGCTGACGGCCTTGCGGCAGGCAAGGGCGTGATTGTCGCCATGGACACTGAGACCGCGGTGAGCGCCGCCCGCGACATGCTGAGCGGCAACAAGTTCGGCAGCGCCGGCTCCAGGATAGTGGTCGAGGACTACCTGGACGGCGAGGAGGCCTCCTTCATCGTCATGACCGACGGCGTCAATATTCTGCCGATGGCCACCAGCCAGGACCACAAGCGCGTCGGCGACGGCGACACCGGCCCCAACACCGGCGGAATGGGCGCCTATTCCCCTGCCCCTGTCGTCACGAAGGACGTCTACGAGAAGGTCATGTCCCGCATCATCACCCCGACCGTCCGCGGAATGGCAGGCGAGGGACGGAAGTATGTCGGCTTCCTCTACGCAGGCCTCATGATTGACAAAAACGGCGATCCCAAGGTCATCGAGTTCAACTGCCGCTTCGGCGACCCCGAGACCCAGCCTATCATGCTCCGCATGAACTCAGATCTGGCAGCGCTCTGCTACGCGGCCTGTGAGGGGGATCTGGGCGGCAAGCTGGTCTCCTACGACGTACGTCCCGCGGTAGGCGTTGTTCTCGCCGCTGAAGGCTATCCTGCATCCCCGAGGAAGGGCGATGTGATCTCAGGGCTTGACACTCCGCTCCCGAAGGGAACCAAGATCTTCCAGGCAGGCACAAAGGAGGCTGACGGAAAGGTTGTAACGAACGGCGGCCGCGTCCTCTGCGTAACCGCCCTCGGCGGAACCGTAAAGGAGGCCAGGGACAATGCCTACGCCCTTGCCGAGAAGATCAGCTGGAACGGCATGTTCTGCCGCCACGACATCGCCCACCGCGCGATCGAGAGAGAAGAGGCCGGGAAAATCTGATGAGGCGCCTGATTGCCCTTGACCTCGACGGAACGCTTCTCACGAGCTCCCGGACCATAAGCCCGGAAACTGCTGAGGCGCTCCGCTTCCGCGAGGAGCAGGGAGACACTGTCGTGCTCGCGACCGGAAGGCCGGTCGAGGGGATCAGGCCGCAGATTGACTTTCTTGACCTTCCCGGGGAAATCCGTCCGGTAATCGCCTTCAACGGGGCCCTCACGAAGGACTTCGCGAGCGGGCGGGTTATCTCCAGGGAGACGCTCACCGGGAAAGACGCCCGGGAGCTCTATGACATTGGCGTGAAAGCCGGCTCCGGCATCCACGCCTTCTCGCTCCGGAGGAACCTCATAGAGCCCTCGTGGAATGAAGGCAACCCCTATACCGGAATTGAGATGAGCTACAACAGAATAAGCGCAGAGGCGGCTGATTTTCATAAAATCCCCGATGACGAGGAGTTTATGAAAGTCATGTTCGCGGCAAAGCCGGAAATCCTTGACGCCTTCGTGAAGACTCCTGAGGCAAAGGAGCTGATGGGGAGGTTCACAGTGCTCCGCTCCATGCCCTTCTTCCTGGAGTTCCTGAACCCCAGAGGGAGCAAGGGACAGTCCCTCATGCTGCTTGCGGACGATCTCGGGATCCCCCGGGAGGATACCATCGCCTTCGGCGACGCGGGGAACGACACTGACATGCTTGAGGCGGCCGGAACCGGCATCGCCATGGCAAACGGAACTGATGACGCAAAGGCAGCAGCCGATTTTGTAACGCTTGACAACGATCATGACGGAATACCGGCGGCCCTAAGGAAACTCAATCTCTGGAACTGAAATGATCGACTTCATCAAAAGGGTGTTCGGGCTCATCGTCCCGTACTGGAAAACCAAATCCTCCATCCTCAGCTGGGTGCTGCTCATTTCCGTGCTCTTCCTCACCGCAGGCGTCGTGTACCTCAACAAGCTGTTCAACAACTGGTACAACGAGTTCTACAACACCATGCAGGCGGTCGATGAGTCAGGCTTCAAGCGCTGCCTCGTGAGCTTTGCCGTGCTGGCCTGCTTCTGGGTGGTCTCAAACTCCTGCAAGAGCCTCTTCACCCAGATCTTCGAAATCCGCTGGCGTCACTGGATGACAAGGTCATTCATGGCCCGCTGGCTCAGGAACGCGACCTTCTACCGCCAGCAGTTCGCGAAGACCCACTCGGACAACCCGGATCAGCGAATCTCCCAGGACCTTGACGAGTTCATCTCGCTCTCCATCAGCCTGGTGTTCAGCATCGGGCAGAGCATCGCCATGCTCTTCACCTTCGTCTACACGCTATGGGAGCTCTCCTCAAGCACGTTCTTCGTCCTCCTCGCAGAATACGACTCGCTCCCTGAAGGAAACGCCGAGCTCATCAGCTTCGGGCAGGATCTGCTCGCGCACTCGCATCATCTGCCGGACGGCTACCTCGTCTACCTGAGCATCGCCTACACGCTCATCGGCACGCTCCTCACCTTCATCATCGGGCGCCCGCTCATCCGGCTCAACTTCTACCAGCAGAAGCTCGAGGCTGACTTCCGTTTCGCGCTGATGAGGATCCGCGAGAACGCCGAGTCCATTGCCATCTACCACGGCAGCAGCGACGAGTGGCAGTATCTTGACGGCAGGTTCAAGAAGGTTGTCAACAACTTCGTCTCCCTCGTCACAAGAACCTTCGGTCTCAACTTCTTCGTCTTCGCCTACAACCAGACCGCGGTCATATTCCCGCTGATGATCGCGGCGCCGCTCTATTTCGCGAAGGTGATAACTCTGGGCATCTTCATGCAGATCTCGAACGCCTTCAGCCAGGTCCATGACTCGCTCTCGACGCTCATCTCGAACTTCACCGGCATCGCCCGCTGGAAGTCAGTCGTCGACCGACTCATAACCTATGAGAAGTCCATGGAGGAGGCCGAGAGGATAAGCTGCATCGATCCGGAGAAAGGCCAGGACAGCGAGCTTCATGTCTCGTTCTCCGAGATCACCTCACCCGCCGGCGCTGAGCTTCTGAGGGACACCTCCTTCACCATCGGAAGCGGCACCTCGCTCCTCGTGAGGGGCCCCTCCGGCTGCGGCAAGTCAACGCTCCTCCGCTCAATAGCCGGCATCTGGCCGTTTGCCAAAGGGCAGATCACCTACCCTGCCGAGGGAGGCGTGCTGTTCCTCAGCCAGAAGCCCTATCTCCCTCTCGGGACAATAGCAGACATCGTCTCCTACCCCGGCGAGAAGAAGGCTGACGCCGATGAGATCAGGAAGGTGCTTGAAGAGGTCGGCCTCCCTTCCCTCAAGGATCACCTCGATGATGATCAGATGTGGGGACAGGTCCTGAGCCTCGGCGAGCAGCAGCGCCTCGCCTTCGCCCGCGTGTTCGTCACGAGGCCGTCGGCGGTATTCCTTGACGAGGCGACATCCGCGCTTGACGAGGACAATGAGGAGAGGCTCTACTCCCTCCTCAAGGAGAAGCTCTCCGGCGCGGTAATCGTCAGCGTCGGGCACCGGAGCACCCTCCGGAAGTTCCACAACGCAACCCTCACCGCCGAGGGCAATGGAATATGGAAGCTTGAGCGGCAGCAGGGAAAAGCATAAGAGAATCTGGAGTGAAAGTCTGATGGAATATCTCGGAAAGACAGCCTACCGCTGGCTCGGCAGGATGAGCCCGCTGCAGCAGTTCATGTTTGCCCTTGCTGTCGCAGGGCATGCGCTGCCGAACTTCGCCATGTATGCGGAGAACGCCGGCAGGGGGAAGCTCGCCGTGAGGCTCCGCGGCATTGCTGAGGCGATGTGGGATGATCTCGGCGGGAAAACCGATGACTTCGCGGATGAGGCAGAAAAAAGCCTCGCCGCGCTCAGGAAGGAAGTGACTGAGGACGGCTCTTTCGGCGCGGAGGCGGCCCTTAACGCGCTTGATCTCATGGAGAACGCGCTTGAGGCATCAACCATGAGGTCCGTGAGCCCCGCCAGGGTCGCCTCTGACCTCTCGTTTGACATCATCGCCTCAGCCGAAGCGACGAGGAAGGGAGAGCCTCTCACGGATGACGAGCTTGACGAAAGCGCGCTCGTCAACGCCGAGCGGGACTTCGAGGTCGATCTGATCCGCTTCATCCGGGAAAAGTCCGGAGGCCCCAAGCATGAGCGGCTCCGTGAGATGTCAGACGCTGACGGCGTATCGAACATCGGGATCTCCCTCGCATGAGAACAGGCATGCAGAAGGGAAGCATCGCAGATATTCCGAGAGCAGCTGCGGCGTTTGCCCTCGGCGCAGTCTCCGTCCTGGGTTTCGAGCCCTACGGTGCGGGGCTCGTGTTTCCCGCCGCGCTTTCGCTGCTCCTTGCCCTGACTCTCACCTCGTCATCGGCATCCGGCGCCTTCCTTCTCACCTTTCTCTTCGCCTTCTCGATGAACTCGTTCGGCCTCTGGTGGATCCATGTCTCCATGACCGAGTTCTCCGGAGTGCCGATGATCGCGGCAGTGCTCGCCATCATGTTCCTTGCCGCCTACCTCGCCCTCTACCCTGCCCTGGCCGCATATCTGAGCAGCAGGCTCTTCGGGAGGATGCGGGCCGTCAGGGCTCTCCTCGCGTTCCCCGCGCTCCTATTCTTCGCGAACCTCCTGATGGGCTGGGTCCTCACCGGCTTTCCCTGGCTCATGCCGGGCTACACACAGGAGAACCTGCCCTTTGCCGGCTTCGCGCCGCTTGTGGGCGAGAAAGGCATCACAGTCCTCCTCGCCTCGTCCGCAGGGGCCCTTGCCTGCTTCATCATCAATATCAGAAGAAGCCGCGCCTGGCTTTTCCTCCTCATTCCGGCATCGCTCACCATGGCAGGAGCCTCCCTCTCCGGGCACCTCTATACCGAGGAGCAGAAAGCGGTCAGGGCCGCGCTGATGCAGGGAAACATACCGCAGGCAATCAAATGGGATCCCGAGGAAATCGTTCCGACCCTCCGGAACTACGAGCTCCTCTCGAAGCCCTATGTCATCCACCCCGGCACCGTTGATCTCGTGATCTGGCCGGAGTCAGCCGTCCCGGCGCTCGAGCATATTCTGGGGCATTTCCTTGAGGAGCTCTCGAGGTTCATGAAGGACTCCAGGATAGGCTTCATCACCGGCTTCCAGCACTATGAGCCGGAGCCCGGGAGCGATGCGGGAGCGCCGGGCGGCCGCTATTACAACGGCGTCATGGGCATGGGCCTCATCGACAGCGAGGGAAAGACGGACTATACCGTAGGAAGCGGCAACCGCTACTACAAGCGCCATCTGGTGCCTGTCGGCGAGTTCGTGCCTTTCCCGGGGCTCCTCAGGAAAATGGGAAAGCTCTTCAACATGCCGATGTCGTCATTCACGAGAGGCGACGAGATCCAGCCGAACTTCGTGGCCCACGGGCTCAAAGTCGCAACGGCGATCTGCTATGAGATTGCCTTTCCGGAGGAGATGAGAGTCAATATCCACGATGACACGGACTTCATCCTCACGGTGAGCAATGACTCCTGGTTCGGGCAATCCGACGGCCCGGTGCAGCACCTCACCATCGCGAGGATGCGCGCGCTCGAGTTCCAGAAGCCGGTGCTCCGCGTGACAAACGGCGGGATAACAGCGGCATTCAGCGCGTACGGTGACGAGCTCGGCAGAATCGGGCTTGATACCCGCGGGGTGCTCGAGGTCTCGTTCCGTCCGGCAAGGGGCTCTACTCCGTACCTCAGGTTCGGCGACTGGCCTGTCACCATCCTCTCCCTTGCGGCCCTTGCCTTCGCGCTCACCGCAAGGCGCCTCAGGGCAAAAAGAAAATAACCCGGACGGCAGGACGCATGCTCTGCCATCTGGGCTTCAGAAGTTCAATGGGCGTGCCCAGCAGCCCGTCCGGCTTTCTTAATCTGAAAGGCAGTCCGTGAGGGCGTTCCGCCTGCCGGTTATTTCCCGCCGAAGAGCCCCATTACCGGGCCGGTGACGCTGTGCCACGAGCAGATCGTGCCGGTAAATGCCTCCTTTGCCTCGGGAGTCAGCGACTCTGCGAATTTCCTGCCCTTCTCCCTTGCCGCCTCGCTCGAGTCATTGCAGTACGGGGTTATGGTCTTGTAGAACTCGAAGCACTCGGACGTGTGCTTCTTCGCGGCAGACGCGCCGTGGTCGCTCAGGTACTCAAGCTGCGCTTCCGGCGTGCACTCCATGATGCGCGCGCTCAGCTTCTTGTCCTCGCATCCCGTAAGGACAAGGGAGACGGCCGCCGCTGCGGCGGCAAGGCATAATACTCTGTGGTTCATACGCACCTTCAAGGATGGTTAGGCAGCGCACATGCACTGCTCACTTAATCTGGCTGCTGCTCTCGTAATAATTCCTGATTCCGCGGTAAATGGCTTTCGCGAGCTGCTTCTGGTAGCTCTGGGACTTCAGCATCGCCTCCTCCTCAAGGTTCGAGATGAACCCGTTCTCTATGAGGATTGACGGAATGTCAGGAGCCTTGAGCACCGCAAGCGAGGCATAGACAGGCTCGCTCTTGTGGAGCCTCGCGATTCCCCTCAGCTCGCTGATGACCTTCCTGCCGAGGGTATATCCCTCGGATCTGGAGTTGTCCCAGGACAGATCAAGTATGGTCTTCGCGAGATAGGGGTTCTGATCCGCATCGGTCTGCTCGAGGACCGTTCCCGCCCCTCCGAGGAGCCCTGACGACTTGTCGCTGCCGTTCCTTATGAGCTTGTTCATCTCGCGGCTCGCGCGGTTGCTGTTGAGCACCCATACGGACGCGCCCCTCGCCGCACCGTTGTCAACGCTGTCCGCGTGAAGCGACACGAGGAGATCAGCCTTCTTCTGCCTTGCGATCTCGGAGCGTCTGTCGAGGCCGACATAATAGTCGCCGCTCCTCGTCAGGTAGGCCCTCATGTGCTTGTCCTTGTTGATCTCGCGCACCAGCTCCTTCGCTATGCCCAGGGTGACGTCCTTCTCCCTGGTGCCCTTCTGCCCGATTGCGCCTGGATCATGACCGCCGTGTCCCGGATCAACCGCGACAATGAATACTCCCGTGCGTTTTTTGCCGGCAGCGCCCTGGCTCCCGGAATCGCGTCCGGAGGACGAGGCGCCGCTCTTCCCGGCAGCATCTGCCTTAGCGAGCTCCATGCTCTGCTTCTCGGCCTCCTTTCTCGCAAGCTCAGCCTTTTCCCTCGCTGCCTTGGCCTCTCTTTCGGCCTTCTCGGCCTCCTGCCTGCTCTTCCTCGCGGCGGCCTGCTTCTCGGCCTCGGCCTTTTCCCTGGCCTTGGCAGCGGCAAGCCTCTCCTGCATGGTGAACTCGGCTTCCTCGGGAGTCAGGATCCTGATGCCGCTTTCAGTGGTGCGCCCGTTTTTGTCTTCCTTGCCCTTCCCGGAGGCTTTCAGGCTGTCCGCCTGGGCGGCTGCGTCCTGGGCCTTTTTCCTTGCGGCCTTTGCCTCGGCCTCGGCCTTAGCTGCCTCAGCCCTGGCCTGCCTTGCCCTGTTCTCCGCCTCGATGGCAGCCTTCTCCCGCTTCTCCCTCTCGGCAAGGATCTGCTTTTCCATCTCCTCGGCCTCGCCGCGGGTCAGCACGCGGATCTCGTCCGGATCGCTGTCGGGGTTCTTCGGTGCGCTCCTGATCTGATCATTGATGAGATCGGCCACAATCCTGAAGCCCGAGCTGCCGTTGGCGCCGAGCGTGAATACCTTAGGTGAAAGATCGTACTTGAGATTGAGAACATAGAGGAGATCGTCGCCGTCCTCGACCATCTGCACGCGGGAGAGGATCATGCCGTCACCGCAGACCGGGCTGACCTTCGCCGACTTGCGGTCGATATTGAAGAGCCTTATGACGAGCTTGTAGGGATAGCTGCTGCTTGACTCGTACCTGACCTTGCTGTCGAAGTCAAATACCACCCTCGTGCGGTCCTTCTCGTTTGAGCAGCGGATGCCGCGGATTTCCGCAGCAGATGATGCCTGAACCAGGCAGGCCGAAAACATGGCGGCCAGAAAAAGAATAAAAAACCTGAAAAATCTCACTTGTTCCATCCGCTTATTATCTGATCCCCGAGAGGAGTTGACGACTCTGCCTCCGCCTTTCTCGCGCCGCCGCTGTAGCTTATCCTCACCGTGACGTCAGGAGGGCTGATGAGGCCATCGCCCCGGTCAGGCCACTCGACAAGGCAGACGGATGATCCGTCAAAATAGTCACGGATCCCCATGAGCTCGAGCTCCTCGGGATCGCTGACCCGGTAAAGATCAAAATGGTAGATGCTGAGGCTCCCGGCAGTGTACGGCTCAACGAGCGTGTAGGTCGGGCTCTTCACCGGGCCGGTGTGCCCGAGCCCCAGGAGAAAGCCCCTTGCGAATGTCGTCTTGCCGGCTCCCAGAGGGCCTTCAAGATAGAAAACGGCGCCCGGGCGTGAGGCCGCGGCCGCAGCCTTTCCGAATGACACCGTAGACTCATCATCCGGCAGCTCAGCTTCAAGTCTCATCACCCTATTCTCCTCACGGTCATTGCGCGGCAGGCTCTCCGGGCCGGGAAGGTCACCCGCCTATGCCGCTCGCAAGACGTCTCACAATGGGGATAAGGTCCTCGGCCAGCATTCCTGTCTTACCGTCAGCCGCGGCAATATCGCCCGCACGGGAATGAATTGTAACACCAAGGCAGGCTGCCATAAACAGGGAAAGGCGGCCGCTGGCTAAAAAAGCACCAATTATTCCGGAAAGGAGATCGCCCATTCCGCCTGTCGCCATGCCCTCGTTGCCCTCCAGGCACAGCGCCTGCGCGTCCTTCGATCTGATGATTGTGCCGGGTCCCTTCAGCACTGCGACGCCGCCGTAGATGCGCTGCAGCTCTTCTGCCGCCTCAAAGCGCGAGTTATGAACACCGGCGAAGGCCATGCTGAGAAGCCTTGCGGCCTCACCCTCATGCGGCGTAATCACCCTCTTCGGGTTAGTGCTGGGATCCGACGCCAGGAAAAAGAGCCCGTCAGCGTCAGTAACCATCGGCTTCTCCGCCCCGGATGCCTGCTCATATACCCCTCTGCTCCACTCGCTCCTCCCGAGCCCGGGACCGAGCACCACAGAGCCGGCAAAGGACAAGGCATCCGAAATGCCGTCACTGTCTGCCTCCCCCAGCATAATCTCCGGACATCCGGCAAAGATCAGAGGAAGGCTCTTCTCATGGGCAACGCATCTCACAAGCCCGGCGCCGCTCCTTAGAGCGCCCCGCGAGGCAAGCGCTGCGGCCCCCGGGTACATCGGCGCGCCGCCTATGACGGCAACCCTCCCCGAGAGGCCCTTGTACGCCGTCCTCGGCCGCTGCGGAATGAGATCCCTTACCCTCTCATAGGTGAGGAGCAGAGGTGAGAACGGATCATCCCCGGGAGTCTTCCCTGTCCCGGTCCCGAGATCATCAAAGATGACCTTCCCCGCATAGAGCGGCCCGTCGCCCGTGAAAAGCCCGGGATGGAGCCCGAGCAGCGATACTGTCCACTTTGCCTCTACCGCGCCGTCCGGGGCTGCCCCGCTGTCGGCATTGAGTCCGGAGGGGACATCGACGGAGAGGACCGGAAGGCCTGCCCCGTTTATCTTCCGGATAAAATCCGCAGCGTCTTCCCTCAGGGGGGATCTCACGCCGATGCCGAGCACGGCGTCAACCAGGAGGTCAAAGCCAGCAAGAGCCTCCGGGGACGGAAGTTCCCTAACGGTTTTTCCTCCTGCAGCGGTGAGGTGAGCGAGGGCCTCCGCCGCCTCGGTGCCGGGGCTCGGATCCTTCGGCAGGATGCAGAGGGCACCGATTCCGCGCTCAGTAAGGATGGCCGCGAGCTCAAGCCCGTCGCCTCCGTTGTTGCCGCCGCCCGCTGCGATGAGGACACGGGACACGGAGGGGATTTCGCAGAGGAGCGCGTCACGCAGGGTCTCTGCAGCCCGGTGCATCAGGGCAAACGAGCTGCCGCTTTCCTCCCTTGCGGCTTTCTCGCTTTTTCTTATCTCTTCTGAAAATACGGCATAATCGGGGTAGCGCATAGTGAGGTCCTCAATGACGGAAAATTCCTGCTCGGATGCAGATCTTAACGCCGCAGTCTGCGGACTTCTTGAAAGAGAGTCAGAAAAGCTCGGACTTGTGTTCGCCGGGGCGGCTGGGGAGGAGACAGACGGAAAGTTCCTTGAGGAGTACGGCAGGTGGCTTGATGACGGGTGCGCGGGTGAGATGGCATACCTGAAGGAGCACTATCCTCTGCTCCGGAATGCCGCCTCCCTTCTTCCGGGCGCGAGAAGCGTACTCATCTTCGCCCTGCCCTGGCCGTTTCCGGGGAATGACTGTCCGCCGGAGAACGGCTTCATCAGCAGCTATGCGAGGGGGCGCGACTACCACAGGGTGATGAGATCAAAGCTCAAAAGGCTCGCCGTGTCACTCTCCGCCCTGTATCCCGGGGCGTCGTTCCGCGCTGCGGCGGACTCGGCACCGGTGCCTGAGGTCGAGAAGGCCGCCGAGACAAATTTCGGCCGGCGGGGCCGGAGCTCGCTCCTCATCTCGGAAAAGCTGGGCTCCGCCTTCTTCCTCGGCGAGATAGTCACGGACGCCTGCATCCGGAAAAGCTTTCCGGAGCCCGCGGATCCCTGCCGCGGATGCATGAGGTGCGTGAGGCGCTGCCCGGGACACGCCATCAGGGGCGACGGCTTCATCGACGCGAGAAAATGCGTCTCCTACCTCACCATTGAGTTCCATGGCGCCTTCACCGACGAGGAGAGCCTTTCCGTCGGAGGGAGGGTCTACGGCTGCGACGAGTGCCTGCTCGCCTGCCCCTGGAACAGAAGGAGGAGAGCAGGCTCATTTGACAGTGACTTCACGGAGCGCGGGGCGCTTTTGAATCTGACGCTGAGGGACAAGCTGATGCTCTCTGAAGATGATTTCCTCCGCCTGACGGAAGGCTCGGCGATAAGGCGCATCGGCTATCTCCAGTGGCTCCGGAACACCGCCTGCGCCTTAGGCAACCTCTCATCAGATACTGATGACATACCGCTCCTCGAGTCAAGGTCCGGCCTCTCTGAGCCGCTCGACGCTGAGATAAGGCGAGCCGCGGCGAAAATCACCCTCCGTGCCGGAGCGCGGGACAAAACGTCCCGGACGTTGTAAAATCACGCCCCGTTCACGCCGGCATGTCCGCTTGTTTCCTGCTTTCCGTTTTTGGAACTCTTTTACATTTTCTTAACAGTATCTTCACTTATTTTTGCTATTATTCCAAAGGCGTTCGGTTGTATGTTTCAAACCGAACCGTACAAGATTAACAGTGAGGAATACTATGATGATTCTAGGTGTTGATATAGGCGGTTCAGGCATCAAGGGTGCTCTGATTGACACTGAGACCGGTGAGCTCAAGTCTGACAGGATCCGCATCGAGACCCCGCAGCCCGCCACCCCCAAGGCAGTCGCAAAGACCCTGAAGGAGCTTGTTGACAGATTTGACTGGAAAGGACCTGTCGGCTGCGGCTTCCCTGCCACCATTCATCACGGAATCGCCTACACTGCCGCAAACATTGACAAGGAGTGGATCAACGTTCCGGTCGACAAGCTGTTCTCCAGCGTCATCGGGCAGCCCTGCTACGTCATCAATGACGCTGATGCCGCAGGCATCGCCGAGATGAAGTTCGGCGCCGGAAAGAACGAGAAGGGAGTGGTCATGATGCTCACCATCGGCACCGGCATCGGCAGCGCCATCTTCGTCAACGGGGAGCTTCATCCCAACACCGAGCTCGGCCACCTGATCTTCAAGAAGGGCCACATAGCCGAGCATTACTGCTCTGACTCCGTACGCCAGAACAAGGACCTCAAGTGGAACAAGTTCGGCAAACGCTTCGGCAAGTTCCTCAACTACCTCGAGTTCCTTTTCAATCCTGATCTCTTCATCATCGGCGGCGGCTGCTCCAAGAACTTCGACAAGTTCTCAGACCAGTTCAAGCTCCGCACCAGAATCACCACGGCAAAGACCCTGAACTACGCCGGCATGATCGGCGCGGCAGTCAATGCCGCAGAGCAGCATGAGAAGGCTCCTGCTGCCGCAGAGACTCCCGCAGCAGATGCCGCAGCCCCGAAGCCTGAGTCCGGGACTGAAAAGGACGCTGCCGGGCAGAAGGAGAAAAAGCAGAAGAAGGCCGATAAGGCAGAGAAGGCTGATAAGGCAGAAAAGCCCGAGCAGCCCGTAAAGCCCGAGTCAGAAAAGGCTCCCAGGTAAACTGAATTTAATTCTTTAAACAGAGAAAAAGGCGGTTATAATCGGATAACTGTCTTTTTTTTGCACAAAGAGGAACCCCTATGAACTTCACTCTCAGAAAAATTCTCGGAGCAGCCGCCTGCGCGGCGCTCCTCTCCGCACCTGCCGCCGCCCTTGCCGAGCCCTCAGCCGACGGCCTCCTGCCGGGAACTCCCTATATCTCCCTCCAGGCCCAGGGATCCGTCAGGAAGACCCCGGATCTTGCCGTAATATCGATGAGCACCGACTCCTACTCGAAGGACGCCGGCGAGGCCAAGAAGAAGGTTGATGACGCAGTGCAGGCCTTCAGCAAGTACTTCGGCACACTCGGCTACGAGAAGAAGTACTTTGTCAGCGAGAAGATCAACATCGAGAAGCAGTACGAGTACGATGTTGACGAGAACGGCGACCGTGTGAAGAAGTTCAAGTGCTACAAGGTCTCGAGAACCGTCAAGGTCAAGGTTCCGGACTTCGGCAGAATCGGCGAGGTGACTGACCAGGCCCTGAAGAACGGCATCAAGTCAGTTGACTACATCAGCTTTGAGTTCTCCGACAAGGCAAATGATGAGGCCCGTGCCGAGGCCAGGAAGCTCGCCATGGAGAACTCCAAGAAGCAGGGGCAGGAGATCGCTGACATCTACGGAGCGAAGCTCGGCCACGTCTGGTCAGTGAGCCACAACCAGTATGAGACCGGCGGCGATATCGGGGCAAGAAGAAGCTTCAAGAGGGCAGACGTCAACCTCATGGCAGCGCCAGAGGCGGCTGACAGCGCCGGGCTTGCCATGGCAGACAGCAGCTACCAGCCTGACGAGCGCGAGTACAGCGACAATGTCCAGGTAATCTTCACCCTCGATTATCCCGAGAAATAATGAAGCGGCAGCGCTGAATGCAGGAGCAGCGCTCCGCAAGAGGAAAAGGCGGGGAAATCCCCGCCTTTTTGCTCATGATGCGGGAGAAGGCTGTCAGATCAGACTGATGCCGGCCTTCCTGCACTCCTCTGCCATATCCTCAGGCCAGATGCTGGCCTGGATCTCGCCGATATGGGCCTTGTGCAGCAAGACCATGCAGAGGCGGCTCTGGCCGATGCCTCCGCCGATGCTGAGCGGCAGGCGTCCCTCAAGGAGCTCCCTGTGGAAATACAGCTGCTCCCTATCCTCCTTCCCCTCGAGCTTAAGCTGCCTGAGGAGAGATTCCCGGTCAACGCGGATGCCCATTGACGAGAGCTCTATTGAGCGGCCGAGAACCGGATACCAGATGAGGATGTCGCCGTTGAGACCGGGCTTCCCCTCCTCGCTCACTGTCGACCAGTCATCATAGTCCGGCGCGCGGCCGTCATGCTTCTCGCCGTTTGAAAGGCGTCCGCCGATGCCGATAAGGAACACAGCGCCGTATTTTTTCGTGATGAGATCCTCTCTCTCCTTCGGGGTTCTGTCAGGATACATCCTGAGGAGGTCCTCGGTGTGCACGAAGGTGATCTCCCGCGGCAGGAAAGGCTCTATGCCGTCATAGGTCTCTGAGACCAGGAACTCGGTGCGCAGGATGGCCGAATAAATTCTCCTCACGACATCCTTGAGGAAGCTGACCGTCCGCTCCTCCTTCGTGATGACAGCCTCCCAGTCCCACTGATCAACATAGAGCGAGTGAAGGTTGTCGAGCTCCTCATCGGCGCGGATGGCGTTCATGTCGGCATAGATGCCGAAGCCCGGCCTGATGCCGTACTTCGCGAGGGAGAGCCTCTTCCACTTCGCAAGCGAGTGAACCACCTCTGCGATCCTGTCGCCCATATCCTTGATGGGGTACGACACCGGCCTCTCGACTCCGTTGAGGTCATCATTGATGCCGAGTCCCTTAAGGACGAAAAGCGGCGCGGTGACGCGGCGGAGCCTGAGCTCTGTCGCGAGGTTCTGCTGGAAGAAATCCTTGATTCTCTTGATGCCCTGCTCGGTGTGCCCGATGTCGAGAAGCGGCCTGTAGCCTTCAGGTGTGATAAGTCTGCTCATTTAAAATCCAGATTAAGCAATTGAAACCGGAATATTGTTGCCGGCCTCAGGGTAAAAATCAAGGAAATGAGCCTGAAAACAATACCTCCGGCAGAAAAAGGCATTTCCTGCCGGTGAGGCGCCCAAGACTTAACCGTACCGGCAATCGAGTAGGCGGATGTTT
>DEHC01000074.1 GCA_002351705.1 Gammaproteobacteria bacterium UBA2810
AAAACATCCGCCTACTCGATTGCAACCGGAGGAGTGCTCACGGGCACAGGCAGGAGGCTCAGGCGCAGAGAACTCTGCGGAAGGTGATCCACTATCAGGAGTCACAGAGAAGTGAAGGCTGCGCGCAGCTGTTTTCCGAAAAGTGAACGGCCGGAATGTTCTCCGGCCGCCGAATATGAGTGCTGTAATCAGGATGCTTCAGAAAGGCTTCGGCATCTTGCGGAGGTCAGGCACCTCCTTCTGTATGACCCCGATGGCATAGTCGATCTCCTCCTCGGTCGTGAAGCGCCCGAGGGAGAAGCGGATTGACGCGTGGGAAAGCTCGCGTGAAACGCCTATCGCGCGGAGCACATAGGAGGGCTCTACTGAGGCCGAGGTGCAGGCTGAGCCGGTCGATACCGCGAGGTTCCTGAGGGAGACCATCAGCATGTCGCCGTCAACGCCCTCGAAGCTCACGTTCAGGTTGGTCGCGACGCGGTGCTCCATGGAGCCGTTGACCTTCACCCCTCCGACTTTCTCTATGCCGGCCCAGAGCCGGTCACGGAGTGCCCTGAGGCGCGGGATCTCGGTGTCGAAATTCTCCTTCGCCAGCCTGAACGCCTCGCCCATGCCGACAATCTGGTGGGTCGCGAGCGTTCCGGAGCGGTAGCCCCGCTCATGCCCGCCCCCGTGAATGAGCGGGACAAGATCAACCTTGGGCATGCGCCTGATGAATATCGCGCCGATGCCCTTGGGGCCGTAGACCTTGTGCGAGGAGAGGCTCATGAGGTCGATGTCCATGTCGCGGACGTCGATTCTCTCCTTTCCGGCGCTCTGCGCCGCGTCGGTATGGAAGAGGACGCCGTGCTTATGGCAGACCGCTGCAAGGGCCTTGAGATCCTGCACAGCCCCGATCTCGTTGTTCACGTGCATGATGCTCACAAGGAAGGTGTCCGGCCTGATGGCCTTCTCCACATCCTCAGGATTGAAGACGCCGGAGGGTCCCGGATTGAGCCTTGTGACCTCGAAGCCCTGGCTCTCCAGGAAGTCAGCAGTATCAAGTATCGCCTTGTGCTCGAGCGCGTTCACGATGATGTGCTTCTTCTTCCCCTGGTTCGCGAGCGCCGTTCCCTTGAGTGCCAGGTTGTCGCTCTCCGAGGCGCCGGAGGTGAAGATTATCTCGCGAGAGTCGGCGTTGATGAGCGAGGCGATATTGTTCCGCGCCTCATCGACGGCCTCCGCGGCCTCCCAGCCGTAGCGGTGGGACTTTGACGCTGGGTTGCCGAAAACGCCGTCAATCGTCATGTACTTTGCCATTTCTGCGGCAACGGCCGGATCAACCGGAGTGGTGGCCGCGTAGTCAAGATAAACAGGAAGACGCATTTACGATTTTCCGTACAAAATCTGCAGATAAAAACAGTGAATGCGGGCTCTATCAGTCCGCGTCCCGGACAATGGTGTCACCGTGAAGCCTGAGCTCAAGCACAGCGAGCCCGTGCTCTGCCGAGTCAAAGACGTTCTGCGCGGCAGACAGGCGGAAGCAGGAGAGCGCCTCATCGGGCTTCTCCCTAAGCTCATAGTATTTTCCGAGGTAGTAGTACGCCTCGGAGAGGAGCTCAGCCCTCCTGACGTTGTCCTGAGGCTCCGGGGTGGCCTCCTCGATGGCCTTAAGAAGGCCGTCAGGCGAGACCTTCCCGGCAAATACGTCAAGCGCCGTCGGAAGGGCCTTTCCGCCGTTAAGCGCCGCAGCCTCGGCGGTATCAGCCTCCGGAGGCATGGTGCAGCTGTCCTTTATGGCGTCTGAGGAAGCAGATGCTGCAGCGAGGCAGCCCCACATCACGCCCTTCCGGTCCTCCGGGGCCATGCTGCGGTATTTCCCGATCTCCTCGAGAGCCCTGCCGCGACGCCCGGTGTAATAGGAGAGTACAGCCCTGATGAAATGAGATCTTGCGTTCGCAAGACCCAGCTCCTGCGAGCTGTCAAGCATCTGCGCCGCGTCAATCCAGCTCCCCGCGAGGATGTTTGCCCAGGCGCTTTCCTGGAAGGCATGGGCCTGCAGCTGCCGGCTCACCGAGCCTCGGGGCAGGTAAATTATCGTACGGTAGTCAGATCTCGCATAGTCAAGCATGCCGAGGGTGAGGAAGAGTCCGGCGCGCTCATAGAGGATCCAGCCGCGCTCCTCTTCTGACGCGGAGGCGTTCTGCATCCTCTGGGTATAGGCGATCATATTGGTGCGGTACTTCTGCCCCACCTCGAGGGGGGATGCGGTAACCGGATGAAATGAGGCGCATCCCGCAAGCGGCAGAAGCGCAAGCAGACAGCATACCGGTACAATTTTCATCGACTGCCTCCCGAAACAGGCCAGGCCTGGTTTGTTAATGGTTTACCGTCCCTGACGCATGCCTGCTGGCACTGGCTGCGCCGGACTGAGGCTGCGGGAGCTACTCCCCCGCATCAGCCTCACGGGCCGTACGGCTTTTCAGAACATGCCCCGGCACATTCTGAAAAGCCGCCCCTTCCGGGGCGGCCTGACTCAGTGGAAGAGAGGATTACTCGTCCTCATCCTCCTCCTCGTCAATCTCCTTCTCGTCCATGACCGGAGGAGGAGGAGGCAGCAGGTTCTCACGGGTGGCGCCCATCAGGATTGCCGAGTAGGAGGCCACATAGATCGATGAGAAGGTACCGAAGCAGATGCCGAGGGTCATCGCGAGGGAGAAGCCGAAAATCATCGGGCCGCCGAAGATGAGGAGCGCCACGGTGGTGAAGAGCGTGGTTCCGGAGGTGATGATAGTACGTCTCAGGGTCTGGCTTATCGCGAGATCAATGATGTTGGGCATCGTCTCGTTTCTCATGATGCGCGCGTTCTCCCTTATACGGTCGAACACCACGATGGTATCGTTCAGCGAGTAGCCGATGATGGTGAGGAGCGCCGCGAGCACGGTCATGTCAAACTCAATGTCAAAGAGGCTGAATACGCCGAGCGTGAGCATGGTGTCGTGCACCAGGGAGAGGATCGCTGCCGTACCGAACTTCCACTGGAAGCGGAAGGCAACGTAGATCAGGATCGCAAGGAGCGACACGGAGAGCGATACGAGTCCGCCGTACACGAGGTCCTCGCCGACCGAGGGGCCGATGTACTCGACGCGGATGAGCTTCGCTTCGCTGTGGACAGCCTTGACCGCATTGAACACCTTGTTCGAGAGTGCCTTCTGGTCAACTCCCTCCTTGGGCTGGATTCTGACAGCGACATTCGACGAGCTGCCGAACTGCTGCACGGAGGAGGTCTCGATTCCGGCACCGTCGAGGATCTTGGTGACCTCGGCAGGAGGCATCGATTTCGGGAAGCCAAGCTCGATTACCGTGCCGCCGGTGAAGTCAAGTCCGAAAGTGAGGCCCTTTACGCAGAGGAGCCCGATTGAGATCGCGACCAGTATGCAGGCAAGAATGCCGCTGTACGGTCCGAGCTTCATGAAGGGGATCGCTTTCTTCAGTCTGATAAGCTTAAACATTTCTCTGTATCTCCTTCATTATATGGGCAGCGTCTTGAGGCCGGCCTTGCCGCCCCAGATGACATTGACCAGCGCCCTCGATGCTGTAATCGCCGTGAAGAGCGAGCTTGCGATACCGATCATGAGTACAAGCGCGAAGCCCTTGACCGCGCCGGTTCCGAGGCAGAACAGCACTGCCGCGGTGATGAGCGAGGTGAGGTTCGAGTCCATGATGGTGATGAAGGCGCGTCCGAAGCCGAGGTCAATTGCCTGCTGCGGGCTTCTGCCATGCTCAAGCTCCTCCCTGATTCGCTCGAAGATCAGCACGTTCGCATCGACCGCCATGCCGAGCGTGAGGACGATGCCCGCGATGCCGGGGAGCGTCATGACGGCGCCCGGAATGATGGACATCATTCCGACGAGGAGGAAGAGGTTCATGATGAGGGCGAGGTCAGCAATGACGCCGAACCACCTGTAGTAAACCGCCATGAAGACGAGGATGAGCGCAAGGCCCAGGATCATGGCATGGAGTCCGCTCTCGATGTTCTGCTTTCCGAGGCTCGGTCCTATGGTCCTTTCCTCAACGATCTGGATAGGAGCGATAAGAGCGCCGGCACGGAGGATAAGGGCAAGGTTCCTTGCCTCCTTCGCATTGCCGATGCCGGTGATGCGGAAGTTGCTGCCGAGGGTCGACTGGATGGTCGCGACGTTAGCTACGACCGAGACCTTCTTGAACTTGTGCTTGCCGTCAGCGCCGACCTCCTTGGTGGGCTTGTACTCGATGAAGAGGGTGGCCATGGGCTTGCCGATGTTGTCGCGGGTCTCGTCCATCATGCGGTTTCCGCCGGCACCGTCAAGCTTGATGTTTACCTGAGGCCTGCCGTACTCGTCAACTCCGGCGTTCGCGTCCTGGATATGATCGCCAGTCAGGATAACCTTCTTCCTGAGGACGACGGGACGTCCCTCCTCGTTCTGGAACACCTCGGAGTTCGCGGAGACTGCTCCCTTTGCGGCAGACTCGATGTCGCCAGCGTCGTCAACCATGCGGAACTCGAGGGTCGCGGTGGCGCCGAGGATTTCCTTGGCGCGCGCGGTGTCCTGGATGCCCGGGAGCTCGACGATGATGCGGTCGGAGCCCTGGCGCTGGACAAGCGGCTCGGCGACGCCGAGCTCGTTGACACGGTTCCTGATGATGTTGATGTTCTGGTCGACAGCGTAGGTCTTGAGCTCCTGGAGACGGTTCTCTGTGATCCTTGCCCTGATGAGGAACTTCTGTCCGTCAGCGTCAGAGGTGAAAATCAGATCATTGTGATGGGTGCGCAGGTAGTCAATCGCGTCATCGCGCTCCTTCTCGGTCCTGAAGGCAGTGGTGATTTCCTGTCCCTCGCCGAGAGAGACGCTGGAGTAATGGATCTTCTGCTTCTGCAGTTCGCTCTTGATGTCCTGTACGTACTGCTGGGAGGACTTTGAAAGAGCCTCCTCCATGTCGATTTCCATAAGGAAATGCACGCCGCCGCGGAGGTCAAGTCCGAGCTTCAGGGGCGATGCACCGATGGCGGAGAGGATCTTCGGGGTGCTCGGCAGGAGGTTCATGGCGACGATGTAGCGCTCGCCGAGGAGCTCCTGTGCTTCCTCGCGTGCCTTGAACTCATCCTCCTCGGAATTGAACCTGACCACGAACTGGTCATCCTTGAGCTCGGAAGACTTCGGGGTAATACCGAGCTCCTTGATCTTCGCGAGGACCCTGTCTGCATCGCCCTGGGTAACTGACGCGCCCTTGGTGGCATTTATCTGAATGGCCGGATCCTCTCCGAAGAGGTTCGGTACGGAGTAGATAATGCCGAAAAGCACTATGGCAATTACCAGGAGATTCTTCCACAGAGGGAACTTATTAATCACAGCTTATCTCCAGATGGTATATCAAATGTTACTTGGATGCGGTGTCTGCGGCGCCCTTCTTCTGCTCTGCGGGCTTGCCGGACTTCTTCGGGGTCTCGACCGCGGCGTCGCTCATGATGGCATCAATGGTGTTCTTCGGCAGTACTGAGTGAACATATCCACGGTTGATTACCAGGGTGGTGTTTCCGCCGCCGAGGGCGATAACCAGATATTCATCCTTGATCTTCTGGACCTTGCCGCAGATCCCTCCGACAGTGATTACCTCGCTCCCGACTGCGATGCTGTCAATCAGCTTCTGCTTTTCCTTGGCCTTCTTGTTCTGAGGCCTGACCATGAAGAAATAGAAGATGATCACAAAGAAAATGATGATGAAAAGGAGCGAGCCGAGGCCGCCTTCCTGAGGCTGCGCCGCGCCTTCTGCGGCTGCCGCGGTTGAAATGAAGTCTAACATCTGATTATCCCAGTTATTCCCACGGAGGGGGAGTTGCAGAAAAAAAAGAGACCGTCCCGGATCAGTCCGGATCGGACTCCAGGTGATTATAGAACATTCGGGCAAACTCGTCATACCTGTCCTCTTCTATTGCCCTGCGGATCCCCTTCATGAGATCCTCGTAATAGCGGAGGTTGTGGATGGTGTTGAGCCTTGCGCCGAGGATCTCGTTGCACTTGTCGAGGTGGTGGAGGTATGCCCTCGTGAAGTGACGGCAGGTGTAGCAGCCGCAGGCCGGATCAACTGGCCTCATGTCGTTCTTGTAGCGGCTGTTCCGGATCCGGACGGCCCCGGTCCTCGTGAAGAGATGCCCGTTCCTCGCGTTCCTCGTCGGCATCACACAGTCGAACATGTCAATGCCGCGCCTAACGCCCTCGACGAGATCCTGGGGCTTCCCGACGCCCATCAGATAGCGGGGAAGCGCCCTCGGGAGCATCTCGAGCGTGTAGTCGAGGACATGCTCGCGGATCTCCTTGGGCTCGCCTACGGCAAGGCCGCCGATGGCGTAGCCGTTGAACCCGATCTCGCGGAGGCCGAACACCGAGCGCTTCCTGAGGTCCTCATAGACACTGCCCTGCACGATGCCGAAGAGCGAGTTGGGGTTCTGCAGCCTCTGGAACTCGTCATGGGATCTCTTCGCCCAGCGCAGGGACATCTCCATGGACTTCTCCGCGTACTCATGCGTCGCAGGGTACGGAGTGCACTCGTCAAGCACCATCACGATGTCGGAGTCAAGCGCGGTCTGGATCTGCATCGAGACCTCGGGCGAGAGGAACACCTTGTCGCCGTTCAGGGGGTTGCGGAACGTGGCGCCTTCCTCGGAGAGCTTCCGGAGCTCGCCGAGGCTGAAAACCTGGAACCCGCCTGAGTCAGTGAGGATCGGACGGTGCCAGTTCATGAACTGATGGAGTCCGCCGTGCATCTTGATGATCCCAGGACCGGGCTGCAGCCAGAGATGATAGGTGTTCCCGAGCAGGATCTCGGCCCCTGACTCGGCGACCTCCTCAGGAGTAAGGCCCTTCACTGTGGCCTGGGTGCCGACAGGCATGAACGCGGGAGTCTGGATGTCGCCTCGCGCGGTGTGGATAGTCCCGCGCCTCGCGCGCCCGCATTCCTTTTTGAGCTCAAATGTCAGCATCTCACTCTCCGTGCCCGTTTTCAGCGCTTCCTCCGGGGAGAGGCTCGCCGTCAGGCATCACGTCCCCGGGAACAGTCTTCTTCGTTATGAACATCGCATCGCCGTAGCTGAAGAAGCGGTACTTTGACTCAACTGCGTGATTGTAGGCGTCCAGGGTATGGTGGTAGCCCGCGAAGGCGGCGACCAGCATGATAAGGGTGCTGCAGGGAAGATGGAAATTTGTGATGAGGCAGTCGCAGACCCTGTACTCATACCCGGGGTAAATGAAGATGTCGGTCTCGCCGAAGTACGGCTTCAGGTGCTCCGCATCAGAGCCGCTGAACTTCGCGCAGCTCTCAAGCGACCTTACCGAGGTGGTGCCGACGGCAATCACCCTGTGCCCTGCCCTCTTCGTCTCGGCAACGGCCTTCGTGACGCTCTCCGGGACCTCGATGTACTCGGAGTGCATGTGGTGATCCTCGACGCGGTCCTCCTTCACCGGCTGGAAGGTGCCGGAGCCCACGTGCAGAGTCACGAACTCGGTCCTGACGCCCTTCTTCCGGATCTCGTCAAGCAGCTCATCAGTGAAATGGAGCCCTGCGGTGGGGGAGGCGACGGCTCCGGGGACAGTCCCGTAGACCGTCTGGTAGTCAACCCGGTCAGAGGGCTCGTCGCTCCGGTTGATGTACGGGGGAAGGGGAATGTGTCCGTACTTGTTGAACACCCCGAGAACATCGTCAGTGTTGAAGCGGAGCATGAAGAGATCCCCGTCACGCCCCGTGACCTCGGCCTCGATGCCGTCGCTGAATATGAGACGGCCTCCTTCCTTCGGCGCATGCGAGCAGCCGAGGTGCGCGAGGATCTCGCGCTCGCCGGTCATCCTCTCGAGAAGCACCTCGACCTTCCCGCCGGTGCTCTTGGTGCCGAACATCCTCGCGGGAATTACCTTGGTATTGTTGAAGACCATCAGGTCGCCGGGCTCCACGAGATCGAGCACATCCCTGAAATGCAGGTCCTCATACTTGCCGGTGTTGCCGTCAAGCTTCAGCAGACGGCAGGAAACGCGATCCTTTACGGGATACTGCGCGATCAGCTCATGCGGCAGATCGAAATTGAATTCATCAAGCTTCATTGCAGCCTCAAGGGAAACGGAAAGACAGTCCGAACCTCAGTCAAAGCGGGAACATCCCGCAAGAGTGCCAATTTTAATATGAAAGGCCGGACAGTGCTTTAAATCACACGGGAAAGAGCGCTTTTGCAGAGCTCTTACAGCCATCCCTGAACCAGGATTTGGCGCAAAGTTTTCCCGGGGAGACTGTTATGAGCCTGCACAGGCCATCAGAAAACGGTGTTTCTGTAAAAAAGCCACGCTAAATTAAAAATTTTTACAAAACATAACGGATCAATTATGACTCTCAACTAACATTTTTTGATAAATTTCAAAAATTTTTAGTTAAAAAAGCACTATTTATGAGTAAAAGCCAAATTATTTTAAATAAATCAAATTTTTTTACTGATTAATAATGTGATCTTGTTTACATTTATCCGGAGAGATATTACAATTCTCTCAGTTCGTTAGTTCCTATTCTTTCATGCGGCGGTTGCATGGTCTCCGTTACTTCTGTGAACGGAGACATTTTAATTTCCCATCATTTCTACCCTGTAAAAAACACACCTCTGGCATACTTCATCGATGGCAAAGGCGGCACAGCTGCAGCTTGGCGAATGACTGATCTGCACCGCATATGAATGTGTCTGAAAAAAAAGCAGAGGCAGCCTGCAGCAGCTTCCGGAAAACAGGTTACACCAGGGCTGTGCCTGAATTTATCAGGGAATGCCAGGACAGCCGATGAGGAATTGCCTCCGTGGTTTTGGTTAATTGAGAAAAGACGCCTGACATTGGGTGTAATCAGAGAGGGGTACAGGCAAATACTTTTATGTCTGCTGCAGCCCCCTCAGGAACAGAGGGTCAAAGAGGGGGCTGGCCTGCACCGGGATGCAGGGGCAGGCGGAACCGCATGCCTGCCCGTAAGGTCAAGGGCTCAGCAGCACTGACTGCTCAATGGCTGTCTACTCCCTGCCGCAGTTAAAGTTAGCATCAAGAGCGGGCTGGAAAATTTCATCGAACTCAGGACCGCATGATTCCGGGTCATCCTTGAAACATGTCATCTGATATCCCCAGATAGACTGAGGATTGGGACGCTCGTCCTGAACCTCTACCCACATAACACCGGTACGATTATTTACATTAACCTCGCACTGCAGTTCGGTCTTCCAGGCAGTAGACTTGCCCATGTTCTCGCAGTTGTTTTTCTGGGCATAAGACTGTATCCATGCATCTTTGGTCTGATTGCCGATATTGAAACAGAACTTCGCGAACGTGGTTCCGGTTGAAGTGTTGGTGTATGTAACCATGCCACCCCGCTGTGAGGACTTCCATCCGGCGGGAATATTGGCGGCTGCTGCCTTAATTAATTTTTCTGCATAATCAGTACCCATTTATAAGTTTCCGGCAGCTTGCAATAATCTGCCGGAGAGAAGCCCGGAAGCAATCCGCGCCTCGTCACAAGGGATTCCGGCACAAAACCTGAATCACAGTGCGCGCAGAAGAGACATCCGGGATGAATCGGCAGGCGCTCCCGGAATCGGAGTGTCCGCCGGCAGGAACAATGCAGGTTTGGAGAGTCAGGGCTGTCAGTTTCCCGTCCGCAAGACATGATCAATTCAGCCTGAGGAAGCCGCAGAGATGAAATAATCTGCATCGTTCTTTATGCATGGTAATAATCCGACTCCTGCGTGTAAACCACACCAAAGTGCAGCCATGCAGTATGGTGGCGGCTTTAATCATAATGAGTACGCGGTATTGCGCTATTAGGTGCTGCAGAGAGACTCTGCCGAAATTCAATGAGTACGGTCTGGCAGGATTACAGATATGTAGCGATAAACAGACGTAAAGACATGGAACACCGCCTTGAGAGACTTATTCCGACTCGCTCCAGAGGATAATTTTCTGCTCCTTCCCGGAGAATACCATGGTAAAACGGCGGAGAGGCTTGTGAACAGCAGAGCTGCCTGAATACGCATCGGTGATCTGCGGCTCTTTAGCTTGGGCGTTCACCTGCTGCTCCGTCCAGCTGCCTTCATACATCATCTCCATAATGATTCCGACGTCAGGAAATTCACACAGAAGCCATGCGCTTGCGTCCGTGCCGTATTCCCCGCTCCGCGCATCAAGCCCCCTGGAGAGGAGGAAGATCCTCAGCCAGTCACAGACTTCGCCAGCAGTGCCGGGCTTCCGGGCCTCAGGAAGAGCTGTCAGGAAAACATTGAAGAAGTATGCCGCGTCTGCAGCCTTTACAGCGCCTGTAAAGAAAGGGAGCCGCTCTCTCATCTCTCGGCGCACGGATGCTGGCATTATGCCGTCCATGACAATTCTGGCATGAGCCTGCTTCAGCTCAAGGTTAGGGAGCCCGATTTCAATGACATCACCGTCCCCGCTGAGTATCGTGTAATAGCCGCACTGCGTCAGGAGCACACCTGTATCAATTGCCGGAGAGTACTGTGACGCGCTGAAATCGCACTCCCAGAATGCTTTCGTCTGCGCTTTGCCCGGAGTCCCGATCCGGGCCGCGAAGTATTCCTTCATGGAGTCCGTGATTACGCCGGTCTCATACCAGTAATCACCGAACCCTGGCTCACTGGACTGGTTCAGGAAATTAAGAACCGACCAGGTCTGAAACACACGGGAGCGGCCTTTCATATCGAAGCAGTATCCGCCGTAATGTCTCCGTAGTTCATCCATCAGGATATCTATATGCTGCTCAGTGACGTCCTGCAGAGGCATATGGTTCAGGAGAGCCGCAGAGCGGATCAGGTATCCCCTGAAAAACTGCCTGATCTCGCCTTCGGTAAATCCAAGCAGATCCCTGAACACAGGATCATCTTACAGATCAACTACAGCGGAGCTTCTGACCATCCTCACAAGCTCTCCGAATCCTGCAGTACCGGTTATGAAGACCAGCCGGAACGAGCCTGAATTCGCCTTAACTGCGTCATAGAAGTATCCCAGAGACTGCCTGATACCGGCAAGCTTCTCAGGGCTGTCAGCATTTGCGGCAAGCGGAGCGTCGTACTCGTCAACAAGCAGAACAAATGGATTCTCCCCGCAGCGTCTGCATATCGCGTCTATGAGATACGAAATGCTGTGAAAGTCACCCGGTGCACAGGACTCATCAAGCAGACCGGCATCTGCCGCGCACAGGAAGAATTTCCGGACGGCAGCTTTCTCAAAAATCTCCCTGGAGCTGCATGGTATGCCGGAAAAATCGAGCCTCAGAACTTTGTATGTCCTGCTTTCGTCCCATAACTTCTCTATGGCAAGCCCATGGAACATTTTAAGGCCGTCCTTGAACAGAGACTCAAGAGTTGACACCAAAAGAGACTTGCCGAAACGGCGCGGACGTGCCAGAAAATACTGACTGGTGTTGAAGCGTGCCAGCTCATAAATCAGTGCTGTCTTGTCAACATAAATCTGCTCCAGATTTCTGATTGATGTAAAAGATGAATTTGCAATCGGCAGTTGCTGAAGCTTGGGCATAGTAGTTATACCGGAATGATTAACTTTTTGACAAGTTTACCATTAAGTTCAGTGATTTCTACAGGCACAAAAAAAGGGGACCCTCTCCAGGCCCCCCGAAAATTAAAGTTTGGCAATAATTATTGTTATGGGTTAATCAGACATCGCCTCATCAGCTGCGGTTGTAGGTGGTTGTACGAGGATATGCGATATCGTTCTCGTCAAACAGGTAGCAGGCCTGAGGAGGAACGCCTACAACCAGGGTATCACCGGTATCGACATTGAGCTCTGCAGCAGCCTGTACGGTGAAGTCCTTGTCATCGACGTTCATGTACACGAAGGACTCGGCTCCGAGGTGCTCGGCAACCATTACCTCGCCCTGGATGCGGCCCATTGCGTCCGGATGATCGATAGGAACGAGGTGCTCAGGACGGATTCCGAGCTGGACCTTGGTGCCTACCGGGCTGCGCCTTGCATCAACGCATGCGGTGAGGATCTCGCCGGAGTTCAGCTTGACCTTGCACTGCCTCTCGCCCACTTCGACCAGCACGCAGTCGAGGAAGTTCATCTTCGGGGATCCGATGAATCCTGCGACGAACTTGTTCCTCGGGTTGTGATACAGCTCAAGCGGAGCGCCGTACTGCTCGAGGTTGGACTCAGCGTCATCACGGAGCGGTGACAGTACGCAGATCTTGTCTGCGAGGGTCATAGCCTCGATCTGATCGTGGGTAACGTAAATGATGGTTGCCTGCAGTTCCTGGTGAAGCTTTGCAATCTCAATACGCATCTTTACGCGGAGTGCTGCGTCGAGGTTTGAAAGAGGCTCATCGAACAGGAATACGGAAGGCTGCTGGACGATGCAGCGGCCGATTGCCACACGCTGGCGCTGACCGCCGGAGAGTGCCTTCGGCTTGCGGTCAAGGAGCGGTACCAGGCCGAGGATATCAGCAGCGTGGTTTACGCGCTTGTTGATGGTCTCGGGATCCATCTTCTTGAGCTTAAGACCGAAAGCCATGTTCTCACGTACGTTCATGTGAGGATACAGAGCGTATGACTGGAACACCATGCCGATGTTGCGGTCAACAGGAGGAACATCGTTCATGTACTGGCCGCCGATCATGAGCTGGCCGTCGGTGATGTCCTCAAGGCCTGCGATCATGCGGAGAAGGGTGGACTTACCGCATCCGGAGGGTCCTACGAACACGATGAACTCGCCATCCTTGATGTTGAGATTGATGTTGCGCAGGGTATCCTTCATCAGGGAAGGATTGTAGTTCTTGCGTACTTTCTCTAATACTACGTCTGCCATTTGATTTATAAAGCTCCGTAAAAAATCTTTAACCAATCCGGGAACCGCTTTCCTTTATCCTTTTATCAGCGGCTCCCGTTGCCAGTTAACCCTTGACGCCGCCTGCAGTCAGACCACCGACGAGGTAGCGCTGAGCAGCAAGGAAGACGATGGTAATCGGCAGACCCGACATCACGGCTGCAGCTGCAAAGTCGCCCCACAGATAGTTCTGAGGGTAGAGGTACTGCTGTGAACCTACCGCAAGAGTAAGCTTGTCAACATCCATGAGCAGGACTGATGCTACAGGCACCTCGGTGATGGTACCGATGAATGCCAGGATGAACACAACTGCCAGAATAGGTACTGAAAGAGGCAGAAGGATCATGTAGAAGGCTTGCCAGGGGGTGGCACCGTCGATGGCTGCAGCTTCCTCAAGCGAGCCGTCGATGGTCTCGAAGTATCCCTTTACAGTCCAGATGTGCAGCGCAATGCCGCCCATGTAGGAGAGTATCAGACCGCCGTGGGTGTTCAGGCCGAGCCATGGAACATACTGGCCGATTTTGTCGAACAGCGCGTAAATTGCAACGAGGGCCAGTACTGAAGGGAACATCTGGAAAATCAGCATGCTGTTGAGGATGAATCCCTTGCCCTTGAAGCGCAGACGCGCGAACGCATAGGCAGATGTCGTTGACAGGCAGATGATGAGGAACGCAGTGATCAGAGCGACCTTAATGGAGTTCCACAGCCAGGTGAGAACCGGGAAAGGAGGCTTGATGGTGAGTTCCTTGTATACGCCGAACTGGGTTGAATCCCTGTTGACGGCATCGATGATGTAGCGATCCTTGCCCTGTCCGCCGGTCGAGGGGATCTCGACAACCAGCTTCTTGGAAAGCTGCTTCTCAAGATCAAGCGCCTCGTTGTTGGACTTGAACCTGGATGCGTCATACTCCTCGGGGTTGTACTGTCCGTTGATGACAATCGGATTGTCTGGGCTCAGCTTGGCAGCCTCAGACGGAGTGAACGCGCTGGTGCTGAATGCGGAGAAGGATCCCTTGCCATTCTCGGAGGCATAGATGATGACCTTGCCGTTGCCGTCATCAATGAAATGAAGATCGGCACCGCTCTGGCGGCTCATCTGGGTCAGCGAGATTCCGAGGGCGAGCTTCCAGTGATCCAGCGTGGAGTTCGCAGGAGTAGGAATAAGGTCGCCGACTGAATAGTTACCGACACGGAATGAAATTGCCACAACCATCAGGAGGGGGAACATGATGAGCGCAAGGAACGCGATCATGAAGGCATGTGCCCCGGCCTTACGGTAGACGATGTTTTTTGACTGAACAATAGCCATTTCTTCTGCTTCTCCTTAATTCTTCTGCTTGGTCAATTTAAGCTGCAGCAGTGCGATAGCGCCGACAAGCAGGAAGATGAGGGTTGCGATGGCAGCTGCCAGACCGTAGTCATTGCCCTTTCCGCCTTCGAATGCGATTCGGTAGGTGAAGCTTACGAGCAAGTCGGTGTGACCGGCAGGAACCTCGGTTGTATCGATCATATCAGGACCGCCGTTGGTCAACAGCTGAATCAGAACGAAGTTGTTGAAGTTGAAGGCGAACGATGCAATCAGAAGCGGGGTAAGCGGCTTGATGAGCAGCGGGAACGTGATGTTCTTGAAGTTGGTCCACGGGCCGGCGCCGTCCATTGCGGATGCCTCATAGAGATCATCAGGTATGGACTTCAGAAGTCCCATGCAGAGGATCATCATATAAGGATATCCGAGCCATGCGTTGACGAGCAGGATCATTACCTTTGCGTAGGTAGGATTGGTGAACCAGTCAGGGCCGGGCCATCCTGCCTCGAACATCCAGCCGAACAGTCCCTTCATGACCACGTTGATTTCACCGAAGTTCTGGTTGAAGAGTCCCTTGAACACCAGGATGGAGATGAAGGAAGGTACGGCGTACGGCAGAACCAGGAGCATACGGTAAATGGAGCGGAATCTCAGGAACGGCCACTGTACGAGGCACGCGAGAACCATACCGATGGCGAGAGTTGATGCTACCGTGAATGCGGCGAAGACAACCGTCCAGATGAAAATCTTGAGGAACGGGAATCTTACGCTCGGGTTGGAAAGGAACTTGGAGAAGTTGTCCCAGCCGATATAGACCTTGAAGCCCGGGGCTACCGGATCGCCGGTGAACTGTCCGTTGTCGTCAAGATACTGGTAGAAGCCGGTTTCCATGTTCGGCTTGAAAAGCTTGCCGGTCTCATTGTCAAGAAGAAGATACTTGTCCTTGACAACGGTACCGTTCTTCATGTTGTGACCGTACTTCTCAAGAGTGAACTTGGGCTTCTCGGCGGAGAACCTCTGCATGGTGCTCATGCTCAGCTTCGGTCCGGCTGACGGAACAACCAGAGTGAGGCTGCGGAGGAACATTCTGTGTTCCATGAGCTCCTTCGGAGTAGCTACGGTGCCGGGATTGAAATTCTGGGCATCCTGATCCGAAGGGATAGTGAATTCCTGAAGAGCGATTTCCTTGGTAGCCTTCTTCTTGGCCTCAGCAGAAGCGGAGTACTGCTTGTTGGTCATAAGATCGAGAGCAGCGGTCTTGTAGAACTTGTCCCCCTGGGAGAGGAAGAGGGAATACTTTCCGCCGGCCTCTTTAAGAAGCTTGAAATCGTAGTCACCGCCTTCAACCTTGTAGTTCTTCTGAAGGTGGTAGTTCATTGCGCTCTCTACAGTCATTACGTGATCGCCTGAGTAGTTCGTGAAGGCAATCCAGACAGTGTAGACAAGCGGGAAGATAATAAACGCAGTCATGCCTGCCACGCTCGGGAAAGCATAGCGGTGGGCATACAGACGCTTATTGGTAAAAATGACAACGCCGGCGCCAACCAGGATGATGTCAAGCAGAGGATAAGCAATATCTCCGTTCGCATACATCTTGATGTCGGCGTAAAGATTGACAATCACGACAACAGCAACAATGAGCCATTTGACAATGCCCCACATGTGGCCGTCACCGGACTTCTTACGTGACTGATCCATTCCCCAAAACCTTGATTATGCCAAAACTTAAGACAAAATAAGGCTCCCGATGTTCTGGGAGCCCCCTTAACTACGGGGATTACCCGTTAGTTCAAAACATTATATTACTGAGCGATACGCTTTGCTGCGGTGTCGAGAGCCTCATCGATGGTCTGACGGCCGGTGGTAGCGTTCTTCAGAGCGGTCTGGAAGGAAGACCAGAATCTGCTCATCTCAGGTACGGAAGGCATAGGATCGCCGCCCTGTGCGTTCTCCATGGTGGCAGCAACGCGTGCGTCCTTGCCTACCTGAGCCTGGAAGCTCTTGAGAGCAGCAGCGCCGAGTGCCTTGTCATCGTTAACATCCTTGAGGCCCTCATCGGTGAGGAGATAGTTCTCGAGGAAGTCAACAGCGAGGTCCTTGTTAGGAGAAGCTGCGTTGATTACGAAGCCCTGTACGCCTACGAACGGTCTAGACCACTTGCCGTTGAGCTTAGGAAGCTTGTTGACGGAGAAGTCGATCTTGGCCTGATCGTAGTTGGACCATGACCAGGGTCCGTTCAGGATGCATCCGAGCTTGCCCTTGGAGAAGTTTGCTTCCATAACACCGTAGTCAGCACCCTTGTCCATGTGCTTGTTCTGGATAAGGTCTACGAGGAACTTGACGCCGGCCTTTGCACCCTCATTGGCAACACCGGTGTCCTTGACATCATAGAAGCCGTCAGCAGACTTCTTGAATGCATAGCCGCCGTTTGCGGAAATCAGAGCATAGCTGTAGTAAGGGGTGGTGTAGTCCCAGAACAGAGCACGTGCGCCCTGCTTCTGAAGGGTCTCATCGAGCTTGATGAAGTCTTCCCAGTTCTCAGGAGCCTGAGGAACGAGCTTCTTGTTGCAGATAAGGCCGATTGACTCTACGCTCATAGGATAGCCGTAGATCTTGCCGCCGATGGTCATTGCATCCCATGCAAAGCCTGCGAACTTGGCCTTCTCCTCAGCGCTGGGGGTAAGGGGAGCAAGAAGTCCTGCCTTAGCCCACTCGCCGTAACGGTCATGAGCCCAGAGGAAGATATCCGGGCCGTTGCCGGTAGCAGCGGTCTGCTGGAACTTAACCTCAACCTGGTCAGGATGAGCAACAGTTACCTTAACGCCGGTTTTCTTGGTGTATCTGTCACCAACCTTGGCAATTCCGTTGTAACCCTTATCGCCGTTAACCCAGACGGTCAGCTGGTTCTCTTCGATTGCAGCGTTGGCAAGAAAAGCGGTTCCAAGGGTAGCAATGCCTACCAGGGAAGCGATTAATTTTTTATTCATGAGTAATTCCTTTTATACAAATACGCAAAAAAATAAGAACACTCGGCATCGGGACCGGTCTGCTTCTGTCCCGGTACAGCCATAGTCAACCACCGGAAATCGGGGATTGCAGCTGTTGCCGCAAACCGACTCTCTGCCGTGATATTCCATGCGCGTCAAGCGACTGAAATATTAACAGCAGTGCATGCAAATAAAAAATCCTTTCGTTTTTTTTCTTTCAAAATTATGACAAAACTATCAGAAACGCGGGTAAGCGGTGAAAAAAAGCGCCGGAAAGGCATTGTTTTCTGAAGAAAGGTGCGATCCGGGATGATGCTTCCGGGAAGCGCAGGTGATGGCTAAAGAGGTGTATTACCGTGACGGGAATCACGTATGAGACACTCACGCAGCGCACGGCAGGAAAAAAAGGAAAATGGCTCCCGGTACCCTCTGAGTTTTTCAAAGCCATG
>DEHC01000061.1 GCA_002351705.1 Gammaproteobacteria bacterium UBA2810
TTCAACTGGGAAGTTTGAGTTATGAAGATAGGGTCTAACTGTAGAATAAAGGATATCTCCAATCTCAACAGGTTTTCTCGCTCTTGATGGAGCTTCCTCTGGTTTAATAATATTTTCAGCATCATGTAATGATTGATGGATATTATCTATGGAACCAATGTCTATATAAGAAAATGTCTCCTTTGGAGTGATTTGATTCCTGTTATATACTAATTCGCGTAATCTAACCCATTTCCAGTTTTCAGGAATCTCAAACGGAATCTCCCCTTCAGTAATTTCCGGCAGAGGCTTTTCTTTCTTCAGCTTTCCAGCCTTTATGAGTTCCTTTTTCTCCGCCTGTATCCGCTGATACAGCTCTTCGCCAGTACCTTCCTCGGGCCGCTGTTCAACAAGTTTCCCCTGAATAGCCTGCTGAAGAATTGACTTTTTCACGTCATCTGGGAACTTTTTATTGAATTCTTCCAGCTTTGTCCAAGCCTCACCATAGCGTTCAACCAGCGGTAGAAGTTCCTCAATTTTGGCAACAATGCGCTTCTGCTCGCCCAACGGAGGAAGAGGTACTAATGTTGCACCAAATCCGGCACCTGATATCTCTTTGAACGTTGTGCCGGACGCCCTGGCCTTGATATCGTCAGTTCTCGCGATAAGGCAGTAATACATGTATTTATTGATTTCCGTATTTGCTGGGACCAAAGACTTAAACCCTTGATTTGTGCAGATATCATTTGCAGCAATTGCAATGTATCCGATAGGAGCCCGGCTGGAATAGAGTACGGTCCCCTTAGGCATGAGCTGTGCGGAAGATTTTGCTAAACCAGTTTGAGAAATATTTCTCTCCCCATGTGAAGCATACATACCCCTGATATTTTTCATATCAGCGGGCGTAAGCCATGGAATCCCGTCATCATCCCACAAAGAAGGATCTCCCGTTTTAGGGGTTCCTCCTCCAACAATTTCACCCAAATCAGATAGATGTACCCATTTCCAGCTTTCAGGAATCTCAAAAGGAATCTCATCCTCAGTAATCTTAAGAAGAGGCTTTTCTTTCTTCAGTTTGCCATCCTTGATAAGTTTCTGCTTCTCAGCCTGTATCCTCTTGTAAAGCTCATCTCCAGTGCCTTCCTCCGGACGCTGTTCAACGAGTTTTCCCTGAATGGCAAGCTGCAGGATGCTGTTTTTTAATTCCTGAGGAGTCATGCCTTCGCACCTCCAAGTTTCTCCGTTATTTCCGAGAGAACCCTGTCGATCTCCGAATTCAGGCTGATGCGCTGCTCCTGGTAGCGCTGGATAAGGTCGAGCGGATCAAGGATTTCCTCCTCCTCATGAGGGAACCCGCAAAGATCGAAGTTGTAGCCAAACTCTTGAGAGAGCTGCTCCGCGGTGAAGCATTTTGCCTTGTCAAAGCCGTCCTGCTCAATGGCATGACGATCGTCCCACCATTCGACAACCGGATCAAAATGCTCCAGCTTCATCGGTTTGCTCTTCGAGAAATGCTTGTATCCTTCCGGCATGTCAAGGCGGTAGAACCAGGTCTCTTTTGTCGGCCCGTCGTGATCGAAGAACAGGATATTCGTTGTGATTGAGGTGTAGGGAGAAAATACGCTCCCCGGCATACGGATAATGGTATGGAGGTTGAAATCCCTGAGCAGATTCTTCTTGATGTTCACTTTTACGTTATCAGTTCCGAACAGGAAGCCGTCAGGGAGTATAACCGCGGCACGCCCCGTCTTTTTCATCCGGTACATGATGACGGACATAAAGAGATCGGCTGTCTCGCTTCCCGCAAGATCCGCCGGGAAATGGCTCTTCACATCGGCCTTTTCACTGCCGCCATAAGGAGGATTCATGAGGATGACGTCAAACTTGTCAGCCTCCGTATAGCTCAGCACGTCACGAAGAAGAGAATTGCCGTGATAGACTTTCGGCACATCAACGTCATGCAGGAGAAGGTTCGTTATGCAGAGCATGTAGGGGAACTGCTTCTTCTCAATGCCGTAGACTGACCTGCCCCAGGCTTCCTGTCCCTCAGTGTCATGCACCTGCGCCCAGAGCTCGGAAAGCCAGCTTGTGATGAAGCCGCCGGTTCCGCAGGCAAAGTCTGCCATAACCTCGCCGAGCTTCGGCTTTATCATCCTTGCCATGAAGCTGGTTACCGCGCGCGGCGTGTAGAACTCACCCGCGCTGCCTGCTGACTGAAGCTCCTTGAGGATGGATTCATAGATTTCCCCGAAGGCATGGATTTCATCATCGTCAGAGAGATCAAGCTCATCGATGACATTGATGAGCTGGCGCAGCAGGACACCGTCCTTCATGTACTGGTTGGCGTCCTCAAAGGTGGTTTTGACAATTGATTTCTGAACCGGGGTCTCCGGCGTGACCTCAAGCCCCTTTAGCGTCGGGAAGAGCGTGTTGTTCACAAACTCAAGCAGGCTGTCACCGGTGAGCGCCTCCCCGCTTTTATCGTCATGCGCCCAGGCTGACCAGCGGCAGTTTTCGGGAATGATGGACTGGTAATTGTCATCTTCAAATTCCCAGTTCTTCTCCTTGGCATCGTAAACCTTAAGGAAGAGCATCCACGCAATCTGCTCAATGCGCTGCGCATCACCGTTGATACCGGCATCATTTCGCATGATGTCGCGTATTCTTTTGACAAATCCCGACAAACTGCTCATTTATTTCTGCCCTGCTCCGCTGTCATTGTACAATTCTGTCTCAAGCTTCTTTACGGCCGTATGGTATCCGCCCTTGCCTCCGAAAAGCTGAGCGATTTTTGCCGGCTTGCCGAACCTGGCGAACTGCGGCAGCTTGAGAACTCCCGGTTTCTCAAGCTCGTAGATGCCTTCATCCTCAAATCTTGAAAGGAGTTCCTCAAGGACTTCCCTCGCGGGGCCGCTGTACTGCTTCAGGAAATCGCGCTTTTTAAGCCTGTCCGCCCGCTCCTTCCTGGTAAGAGGTTTTGCGTTGAATGCCAGGTGGCAGATGAAGTCATAGTCGCTGACGCCATCCATGTCCATGTCTTCCTTGATCTTCTTGATATCTATGCCGCGATCAATGAGGCGCTGGCGGATAACATACTTCTTTTCCTCTGACGACCACTTGCTTATGAAATCGTCAAGGTTCGAGTAGGTCCCGAGTATAGTTGATTTCGCATAGTCGGTAATGCTTTCCTCGCGGACAAGCTTTCCCGAAGAATCAAAAAGCTGCACGGCCTTGTCCGTGACCTGCACCCTGCAGCCGTTCTCATCGACAATCGGGTGCTGCTTTTTCTCGCGCTCAGGATCGTCCGGATCCCTTGGGTTCTTCCTGCCCTCCGCATCCGGATCAAAGCCGTCTGTCTGCTCGACAGGCCCGTCCCAGTCAGGATCGGCAAATAGCCTTGTCACATTCCTGAAGTCCATGACCACGAAATACGTTTTGCCGTCATTCTCGCGGATGCGCGTCCCGCGCCCGATAATCTGCTTGAAGGTCGTCATTGAGCTTATCATCTGGTCAAGGACGATAAGCTTCGTCATCTTGCAGTCGACTCCGGTCGAGAGCAGCTTCGATGTTGTCGCTATGACCGGGTAGTCGGATACGGAAATAAAGTATTTAAGCTTGCTCTTGCCGTACGCATCGCCTCCGGTTATGCGGACAACATAGTCAGGGTTCTCCCTGACCATGTCGGCATTGAGATTTGCGAGCGCGACCCGCATCCTCTCAGCATGATCCTCGGTGGCGCAGAACACGATGGTTTTCTGCATCCGGCCTGTTGCCTTGAGATAGGCCGTTAGTTCCTTCGCAACCTGCTGGGTGCGGTCCTCGAGTACGATATTGTAGTCAAAGTCCTTGTTGGTATAGATGCGATCCTCAATCTCCTTGCCTGATTTGTCCTTCTGACCCTTCGTAGGGCGCCAGCCCTCTCCTATGTCGGTCTTGACGTTTATAACCCGGAACGGGGCAAGGAAGCCGTCATCAATGCCGGCCCTCAGGCTGTAGGTGTAGACCGGCTCACCGAAATAGTCGATGTTTGAGACGTACTTGGTCTCCTTCGGAGTGGCGGTCATGCCGATCTGGGTTGCGGAGCTGAAGTAGTCAAGTATCTTTCTCCAGCTGCTGTCTTTCTTCGCAGAGCCCCGGTGGCACTCATCGACGATTACGAGGTCAAAGAAATCAGGCCTGAAGAGCGATGCAAGGCGGCCCGCGGCCTCATCATCAGCCTCTGCACCGGATCCTGACTCCTCATTCACCCCCGCATCTTCCTCATCATCGCCCTCCTCGCCGTCTCCGGCAAGCTGCTGGTAGAGTGAGAAGTAGACCTCATAGGAGGTGATTGTCGTGGGATCCTCACTCGTGAAATTGATTTTGTGTATCGTCTTCTCAAGCGGCTTGAAATCCTGGCTGATGGACTGATCCACCAGGATATTCCGGTCGGCAAGATAGAGGACCTTGTGCCTGAGCCCGCTCTTTATAAGACGGTAGACAATCTGGAAGGCCGTGTAGGTCTTGCCTGTCCCGGTTGCCATGACAAGCAGGATCCTGTTCTGCCCCCTTGCAATGGCGTCAAGCGTGCGGTTGATGGCAACGCGCTGGTAATACCTCGGCGCATTGGTGCTCTGGCTCGTATAGTAGGGCTGATTGATTATCCTCTCCTCATCCGCTGTCAGCCCTTTCTCTTTCTTGTACCGCTGGTAAAGCTCATCAGGCGAGGGAAACTCCCCGAGGGGGATCTCCCTCTCCTTCCCGGTAATGGCATCGAACTCCTCGAAGGCATCCCCGTTCGAGCTGTAGGCAAAAGGAACATCAAGCATCCTGGCATATTCCTTTGCCTGCTGCATTCCGTGCGATACCGAATGCCTGTTGTCCTTTGCCTCAACTACGGCAATCGGATGGTTCGGGCGGAGCAGAAGAAGATAGTCGGCTTTCTTCGGTCTGTCGCGCTGTACGACCTTTCCTGTCAGATTGATCCTGCCTGCTGTGATCTGCGCTTCCATCAGGATATTCTCATTCTTCCACTTCTTCTGGATTGCCGGAGTGATGTAACGGAGCTTGATGTCCTCTTCTGTCAGCTTGGTATTGTCAGGCATTTTCCTCACTCCCTGATCCGATGCAATAGCCGGATCCAAACAGTCCCGCACCTGGTCTCACACGGCCTTATGTTTCAAGGCTGCACAAAGCAATGCATCCACGGAAACAGCCGCATAGGGCCGCTTTTATACAAAGCACCGCCAGCCGCTTAACATAAACCTGGAAAGCGGGCGATTCTTTATATCACGATAATTATGGCAATTCTATCCGATTGTGCCACTGCATGGTGAGTAATGTCAGGTAAACCTTAAAAAACTATGACATTCATCACCGCATGGATGAAAGCCGTGCTCAGGTGTCAGATTTTCCGGCGGGGATGAATGCCGGCAGAAGACAGGAGCCGCGGAATGCGCCCGCAGCAGATGATTGTGCTACTCGAGGTCCTTCCTGTCCTTCAAGGAGACAGAGAGGGTGCGCCCGTCAACGAACTCCAGCCCGCCGCCCATCGGCACGCCGTGCGCGATGCTGGTGAGGCGGATCCCGTATTTCCGGGCGATGTCCGAGATGTAGTATGAGGTGACGCTGCCCTCGGAGCCCGGGCTCATGGCAAGTATCACCTCCTCGAACTTCTCCTCGGAGAAGCGCTTCTCGAGGAGCGGCAGCCCTATCTCGTCAGGGCCGATGCCGTCTATCGGCGAGATGTGGCCGTGCAGCACGAAGTACTGACCGAAGAACTGCTCGGTTCCCTCGATGGCAGCAACGTCGGACGGAGTCTCGACGATGCAGAGCTGATGATGGGCAGCCCTCTTTGCCGACGCGCAGATCGGGCAGACCTCCTGCTCGGTGAAGTTCCGGCAGAGGCGGCACTCCCTGATCTCCCTCATCGAGCGCCCGAGGATCTCGGCAAGGCGCGCGCCCTTCTCGCGGTCGTGCTCCAGGAGCCTGAACGCCATGCGCTGCGCTGTCCTGCGGCCGACGCCCTGAAGCGTCTGCAGGTTCTTGATGAGATCGTCAAGCAGGGGACTGAAGAGAGCTGCCACAGGGACCTCAGAATCCCAGGTTGAACGGAAGCTTCATGCCGCCGGTAGCTTCCTTCAGGATCTTCCCGGACTCTGCGTCAAGAGCGGTCTCGGCGTCATTGACTGCTGCGAGCATGAGATCCCCGATCATGTCGAGATCCTCGGTCTTGAGCTCCGGAGAGAGAGTAACCTTCTTCACGCGGTGCTTGCCGTCAACAACAACCTGGACGAGCCCGCCGGATGCCTTGCCCTCAACCTCAAGAGCCTCGACCTTCTTCTGTGCGTCCTCAATGCGCTTCTGGGCCATCTGTGCCTGGCGCATGATGCCGCCCATTCCTGCTCCACCGAACATATTCATTCTCCTTCTGAATTTTTGAGTGTATCCTGCGCCCCGCGAGCCGGTTAATCTTCATGGCCGCATCAGAGCGCGGTGATTATAGCAAATATCACCGCCGTCCTGATGTTCCGGAAAAAACTGCACCTCTGCCGGATTTTCTGCCGCATGGGGTGATTCACACCGCGCGAATCCCGCTATGCACAGTGTCCGGAGGCCTTTAAGGCGAAAGTCCGTTTAAAAGCGTTAACAGGAAATGTGAAAGAATGGTAAACAGGAAGGAAGGTCTGAAAAACATGTGAAAAAGGCAGTTTCCCGGGGACGATCCTGCTCTTTTCACTGCCTGCGGCCATGGCCTCAGGCAGTGGATGATCATTCTTTCAGGATATGCACAGAGTTCTCGTCATATTTGAGCGAGAGGAGCTGCTTCAATGCCTCAAAGCCCTGCCTCTTCTCGACGTCTGAGACGACCTGCTTCCTGATCGCGCCGAGTTTCTGCCCGGCAAGCTGCAGCGGCGTGCCGGAAAGCGCCTCGCCAGTGAAGACATACTCAAGCCTTACCGCCGAGCCGGTGCTCGAACGGAATGCCCCGGCAACTCTCTGCCGGAAGCCCTCGCCCGCGGCATCCTGGAGCGCGCTCGGAAGCGTGACGGTCCAGAGGCCGTTGCTCTCCGTACGGAGGCCGCTCATAAGGACATAGAGATCGATGCCGCTTATGCCGGATTTGGCGAGATCCGCGCACCAGTCGTCGTCTATCTCTCCGATGAGATCCGACTCGGCAAGCTCCTGCCCGAACCCGCTTCCCGCGTCACGGTGCTCCTCCTCTTCAGTCTCTGCTCCGTCGTTCCTGCTGCTCTGGAACCTGAACTCGGCCGCGTCATGCTCCTCATTGATGTACGACATGTCGACATCATCGTAGCCGTCCTCGCGGGGACCGATCTCCGCGGGCTCGGCGTACTCTGCTCCGGATTCGTAGTCAGAATAGGGAACGGCGCCGCTGCCTCCGGGCGGAATGACGTATTCCTGTGAGCTCCCGCGCGCCTGTTCAGTGGCGGAGGGCTCCTGGGGAGCCTGGTATTCAGAAGGCTGCGGAGATGATAAAGGCCCGGCGGGAGCTGGAGGCTCTGACGGCGCTGCAGGCTCTGAAGGCGCAGCCGCATGAGCGGCATCCTCAGCCACAGCCTGGCCGGCAGGCGGTGCAGCGGCAGCTGAATCAGATGAGCTTAAGTCCGGAGCGGCCGGTGCGGGGATCTCATCTGCCGCAGGCGGGACATTTGCAGGCTGAGGCTCTGCTCCGGAAGGCTCTTCCCTCTCTGCGGAGAACTCACCCTCTGCCGCAGGCTCCTGCCGTGCGGCAGACGACTCGTCTGTTACTGTACTGCCGCCCTCTTCCGAAGGCGAAGGTGCGTCAGTTAATTTTTTTTTTAGATCCTCTGCGCCGGGCTCCGGCATCCGTGGATGCTCTGCGTCCCGGGCTGCAGGTCCGGTGACACCGGCATCCGGAGCGGGACGCTCAGGCTGGTCTGCGCCTCTCACGGCGGGATCTGCCTGCTCTGCGGCTGCTTCTCCGTCAGCGGGTGAATTCCGGCTCACTGATGCCCCTCCGGCAGGAGCTGCTGCCGCACCCTGTGCGCCGCGCGCGCTGCCGTCCGGAACATTGAAGACAATGTTTCCGGCATTCTTCGGGGAGAAGGCGAAAAGGCGCATAACGGTCATGTCAAAGCCAGCGCGCCCTGAGGGAGCAGACTTGAGGTTCCTGAGGCCGTTCGTCACGATCTCGTAGAACATCTGCAGGGTCTCGGGACTTATTTTCCCCGCATAGAAGCTGAGGAATGACGGATCGAAGGTGAAGAGCCCCTCCGTGCCGCGCCCGGTGAACTGGAGGAGCGCGGTCTGGTGGAAGAAATCACCGAGATCCGAGAGCACCCTGCCCCAGTCCGGTGACTCGGCCACAACTGCCGCAAGGTTCCTGTTGAAATCCTCGATGTTTCCGGAGACGATGGAGTTGACGAGTCCGGTGATGATGGAGCGGTCAATGGTCCCGAGCATGCCGTTCACGACCTTCGCCGTGACATTGCCGCCGCCTAGCGCTATTGCCTGGTCGGTAAGGCTCAGGGCGTCACGCATGCTTCCCCTTGCCGCAACGGCAAGATCCCTCACCGCGGCATCCTCGGAGGAGATGTTCTCCGCCTTCAGGATCTTCTGTAGCTCGCCCGAGATCTCATCGACGCTCAATGCCCTCAGCCTGAACTGTATGCAGCGCGAGAGGATGGTGACAGGGAGCTTCTCCGGATCAGTCGTCGCCAGGATGAACTTCACATACTCGGGAGGCTCCTCAAGGGTCTTCAGGAGAGCATTGAAGCTGCTCTTCGAGAGCATGTGCACCTCGTCGATGAGGTAGACCTTGTACCTGCCCTGGGTCGGCTTGTACTGTACGTTCTCGAGGATTTCCCTGGTGTCGTCGACCTTGGTCCTCGAGGCGGCATCGATCTCGATGAGGTCGACGAACCTGCCCTCGTCGATCTGGCGGCAGGCCTCGCACTCGCCGCAGGGGCTGCTGGTGACGCCCTTCTCGCAGTTGAGGCACTTGGCCATGATTCTCGCAATTGTCGTCTTGCCGACGCCGCGCGTGCCGCTGAGGAGGTAGGCATGGTGGATCCTGCCGCTCTCGAATGAGTTCCTGAGCGCGGTCAGCACGTTCTGCTGCCCTACGACCTCCTCAAACTTATGCGGACGGTATTTTCTTGCAAGAACCTGGTAGCTCATTAGGCCCCCGTATAGGATGCGAGAGTGAGGCTCTCGACTCCGAGATTCTTAAGGCGCTCGACGCCGCCGAGATCAGGGAGGTTGATGAGGAACACCGCGTGATCGACGATGCCGCCCGCCTTCCTGATGAGCTTCACGGCAGCCTCTGCGGTGCCGCCGGTCGCGATGAGATCGTCAGCAAGGAGCACATGCTCGCCGGGCTTGATGGAGTCACGGTGTATCTCGATTGAGGCAGAGCCGTACTCGAGATCATATGACTCGGAATAAACCTCGCGGGGGAGCTTTCCGGGCTTTCTCACGAGCACGAGGCCGGCGTTCAGCGCGTAGGCCACGGGAGCTCCGACAATGAACCCTCTCGCCTCAGGACCTGCGACCTTGTCAAAGACTGTTCCTGACTTGCGGTAATTCCAGGCTATGGCCGAGATGACGGCTCCGAAGGCCTCCTTGTCCTCGATAAGGGTGGTAACGTCGCGGAAAATAATCCCCTTCTTCGGAAAATCAGGAATGCTGGTAATCTTTTCCTTAATGAGATTCTCAAGAGTATCCATGTTTTTCTCCCCTGACTGTTATCCTGACAATCCTTCTAGCAGCGCGTGTCCGTATCTGAGAGGAACTCGTGCCTCGATGCCGCATTGGTCTTGAAATATCCGCCGAGCGCCGTGGTCTGGGTGAACGAGGAGGCGTCCTCGACGCCCCTTGCCTTCACGCAGTAATGGGTGGCGCAGATGGTGACCGCCACGTCCTTGGTCTCGAGGAGCGTCTGGAGAGCCACCAGGATCTGCTGGGTGAGGCGCTCCTGCACCTGCGGCCTCCTCGCGAAGAACTTCACGATGCGGTTGATCTTGGAGAGGCCGATGATGCGCTTCTTCGGCATGTAGGCGACCTTCGCCTTGCCGTCTATCGTCACGAAATGGTGCTCGCAGGTGCTTGTGACGGTAATGTCGCAGACCTTTACCATCTCGTCGACGTGCATCTTGTTCTCGATGAGGGTAATCTTCGGAAAGTTCGCATAGTCGAGCCCGGAGAAAATCTCGTCGACGTACATCTTCGCGATGCGCCTCGGCGTGTTCTCGAGGGAGTCATCCTTCAGATCAAGCCCCAGGGCTCCCATGATGCCTCTCACATGATCCTCGATGGCAGCCTTCTTTTCCTCGGGAGAAAGGCCGTTCGGTGCATAGGGATTCTCAAGACCGCTCTTCACCAGCGCGTCACGGACGCTCTGAGCCTCAGGACTTATTTCTGGCATTTTCACGCTCATACAGGCAAAAGCGCGGACCGGATGTCCGGCCCGCACGCAACATAAACGGAAGCGTCTCTCCGCAGCTCATCAGAAGTTGTAGATTGCGCCCAAGGTAAGAATATCACGATGCGCGGTGCTGTGCTCACCCTCACCGAAGTTGTCGGCATACTCCACATAGAGATTGGCGTTGTCCGTGAGGTTCCAGGTCACGTTGCCGACAATCTGGTTGATGCGGTACGCCTCACCGGAATCCCTGGACTGATCCTTGAGGAGGCTGTAGCCCGCGATGACTGTCCAGGCCTTCTTCGGCGAGGTCCAGCTCAGGACGAAGTCGCCGCCGTCGGTGCGGTAGGCGTCATCGTCCATGCTGGTCGTGCCCTTGAGCTTCGCATGGTCGTAGACAATGGCAGTGTAGAAGCCGGGGCTCGCGAAGGCGCCGTAATAGATGCCGATCGCGTACTCCTTCTTGTCGCTGAACTTCCTCGGCGCGTCATCGTCGATGGCGTCAAAGCCGTAGATGCCTCCGGTGATGCCGACCTTCTGCGGCCACTCGTAGCCGAGGTTCGCGGACCAGCCGTCACGGAGGTTCTTGCCGTTGTCGCGGAACTGGTAGTTCGCGGTGAAGCTGAAGCCGTTGATGTCAAGATCGTACATGACGAGGCCGTCCTGGCGGCCGCCGGCCTCGCCCTCAAGCCCCCAGAAAGCGTTGCCCTGCGAGCCCCAGTCGGTGTAGACATCGGCAAGCCCGATGGTCTTGTAAATCGCGGGCCTTGTCCTTCCCGCAAGAAGGCGCCCCGCCTCCTCGAACTGAACGCCTAAATAGCCGTAGCGGGCGCGGATGCGGTCCTCGACGTCATCGGAGTCCTCCGCGGAGAGATCGTAGATGAGGTTGCCGAATACCCTGGTATTGCTCCCGGGGACTGCCGTCGAGCCGCTCACGCCGAGCTGCGCCGATCCGTAGAGCTTCGGGTGGGCCTCCTTTCCTGTGGTGAACTCGTAGGCGTAGCCGTTGAACATGTTCACCTTCGCCCTGCCGTAGATCTCAAAGTCGGCATTGTCAGTTCTGTAAACCTCGGCAGATGATGCCGCAAATGAAAAAGCAATGGCTGATAGTGCAATAAGCTGCAGCGCCTTCATCAGAAACTCCGGATGCCAGGATGGCAGGTCATTCAGAAAAGAGAAAAAAATGCCGGAGGATCCGTCAGCTGCGGCGGCGCCGGCACGCGTCCGGCGGGATTATAGACAAAACTCGCAGTTTTTTCCATAAAGCAGTAAAATCGGATGTGCGTCACAAAACAGAACACTAAGAAGGAAAATCCATGAACAAAATCTTCACTCTGACACTGTCTGCTGCGGCTGCCATTCTTCCGCTGTGCGCGGAGGCTGCGGAGTTCGAGATCCCAGATCCTTTCACGCTGGTGATGGTTGACAGCGATGACAAGGCGCCTGCCGTAAAGTCGGGAGCAGAGACCGTCACCCTCCCCGCCGGGCCACACCAGCTTGTCATGAGGGTTGAGGGAACCTTCCGCTACCACACGGACAGCCGCTACCTCGCAGGTCAGCCCGTTGTCGTCAACTTCAACGCGGAGGAGAATGACAGACTCACCCTTTCCTTCAGGTTCCCGAAGAGCTTTGACAAAATCGAGAGATTCGCCTACAAGCCTGACGTCAAGCTCGTACACACCGACGGAACACCGAAGGAAGGCGAGATTTTCGTGCTGAACTCCAGGAACGGAGTCCAGATCGGGCGTGACTACCAGAAGGAGCTTGAGGACGCAGGAAAGGCCTTCAAGGTGCTTACCCCGGAGGAAACCTCACAGTCCACCGTAAAGATGATCCAGTCTGACGGAGCAGGCTCTTATGCTGCAGCCGGAACAGCAGCTGCCGCAGCCCCTGCTGCTGCGCCTGCCGCCGCACAGAAGAGCGCGGCTCCCGCAGTATCAAAGACCGGCGCGATGGAGACGCTGCAGAAGGCCTATCTCTCGCTTTCTCCCGAGGACAGGAAGAACTTCCTGCACTGGGTAATCTCACAGCAGTAGCCGGCTTCCGCGCGGCCCTGCCTGAAGAGCGGAGCCGCGTTACTCATCAAGAGGCCTGACGACAGGCTTCTTTTTCTTCCTGCCATTCTCCTCTTCCCCTCCTTCAGGGCGTACACTGCCGCCTTCCTCTCCCAGGCTCTCGTTTATGACGTTGGTGAAGGCCTTTATCACGTTCTGCAGCGTGGCGGTCGTCACCGGCTTTCCGACAATGTCCGTCATCCCGGCCTCACGGCACTTGGTCCTCTCCTCCTCCGTCACGTTGGCGGTAAGGGCAAGGATTACCAGCTTCGGGTGGTACTTGAGGATAAGCCTTGACGCCTCAAAGCCGTCCATGAGCGGCATCTGGAGATCCATGAACACCAGCTCGGGATGAACCTCCTCCACGAGCCTCACGGCCTCCTGCCCGTTCTCGGCAACTGTCACCTTGTGGCCGAGCTTCTCGAGCATGGTCCGGAGGATAAAGCGGTTGATCTGGCTGTCCTCCACGAGAAGGATATTGAAATTCATCTTCTGCGCCCCGTTCCCGGCGACTATCGACTCCTTCCCGACCGGGTGCTCGATGGGCTTGTGATACGGGACGATGAACCAGAAGCGGCTGCCGTGCCCCTCCTCGCTCGTGACGCCGATATTGCCGCCCATGAGCTCGACTATCCTCTTCGAGATGGCGAGACCGAGCCCGGTGCCGCCGAACCTCCTCGAGACCGAGGAGTCCGACTGGCGGAACGGAACAAAAAGATGCCGGAGTGACTCCGCGCTGATTCCGATTCCGGTGTCGATTACCTCGAAATACAGCCGGTGGCTCTTGATCCAGCTCGCGTGCAGAGTGATGGTGCCTGACGGCGTGAACTTCAGCGCGTTGCCGAGCAGGTTGAAGAAAATCTGCGCCATGCGGGCCTGATCTCCGACCATCATCTTCGGAAAGCTCTCCTCGACCTGCAGCACGAACTTCACCGGGCGGCCGCGCGCCTTCTCCTGCATCTGCACGATGACGGTATCCATGAGGTACCTGATGGAGAACGGCTTCTTCTCGAAGCTGACCTGGTCAGAGCGCATTCTCGAGAAGTCGAGGACATCGTTTATCAGGGTCTGCAGCACCTTCGCGGAATCCGTGATGTGCCTGATGAGCCCGTCCTGCTTCTCGCTGGTCTCGGTCTGCGAGAGGAGGTCGAGCATGCCGAGGATTGCCTGCATCGGGGTCTTGATCTCATGGCTCATTATGGCGAGGAAGTCCGACTTGATGCGGTTGGCCTTGGTCTCAGCCTCGACAACCGCCTTCATGCGCTTCTGGTACTCGACCTCTCCCGTAACGTCGGTCGCCGTGCCGTGGTAGCCTTCAAAGCCTCCGTCTGGCCCGCTGAACGGCATTCCGCTCAGGCTGAAGCTCCGGCGGAGCCCCTCGTTCTGGAACTCGAACACCTCATTCCTGAAGGGCTCGTGCCGCTCCATCCGGTCCACGAGATCGTTGTAATGCTGCGGGTGCTCCCTCTCCCTTACCGAAAAGAGCGACTCCAGGGTCTTTCCCTCCGCATGGGCAAAGAAGCGCATGGCGTCGCTGTTGCTTGCGGTGCTCGGAAGATCGCTGAGATCCCGGAGCTTGAGGTCATTGCCAAGCCGCCAGAAGGCATCCGAGGAGATGCTCGCATAGTCATAGATGGTCTGCCTCGAGCGCTCGAGCTCGGCGGTCTTCGCGCGCACCAGCTCTTCCATATGGTTGCGGTAGTCCATGCTCGAGAGGGCATACTCGATGAAGGGCTTGTAGGAAACCAGGCGCTTCCTCTCGCCGAAACCGAGCGTGAGCGGCTTTGAGCTCATCAGTATGAAGACGCGCTTTATGCCGTTGCTCTCGACATCCATCAGCACAGAGCTTCTGAGCGCCGCGAGATCCTCCTGTCCCAGCTTTTCAAATCCCTTCACAAGCCACGGCCGGCAGATCTCCGATGACTTTCCTGCCAAAACGCGCCTCACGAGCGGGCAGTCAGGAATCGACACAGGCGCGCCCTGCTTTTCAGCGGTGAAAAGGGAAAGGGAGCCGTCCCTTGATATGCTGTAGATGGCGGCATTCTCGAAATCCATGATGCGGCGCAGGATGGCGATAATGGTGAGGAACTGCTCCTCGGGCGTCTGGGCGCGCTTGTGCTCCGCAAGACCGCTCAGGAAGATCAGCATCTCGTCGCGGCGCTTCGACTCGCGGTCGCGGCTGAATGTCAGCTGAAGCTTCGCCTTCTGAAGCTCATAGTCGGCTCTCGATAGTTTTGGCATTGTGACCTGTTTCCTCCGGCATCACAAACCACTCGGAATCATCGCGCCTGACAAGGTCAGATCGCGTCGTAGAAATGCATCCCGCAGACCATCAGATACCCGTTATGGTTCCTGCTGTCGCCTATCCTGCCCTGCTCGCCGTCGGAGAACATCCCGGCGTAGGCGCCGCGTGACTGGACATTCCTGACCGACTCAGCCAGGCGGTCAGCATCCGCCCCTGTGATGTTCTTCCCGTAGCTCGCGCAGACCGCGTACATCGATCCGTAATAGCGGATGTCGCGGTAATAGAGCATGCTGTTCCTGTCACAGGCAAAGCAGCCGGCGACGGCATCCTTGGAGGCGTCGGACATGACCGTCACCGCCTCGAACGAGGGGATGTCAACGAGAAGGGTCATCGAGCCGTCAGTGCCGATGCTGTCGCAGATGGCTGCCTTGTAGAAGGTCTGCGCCCCGAGCGAGCCGGTCATGAATCCGATCGGATGAAGCACCGACTGCCTCTGGAGGGCCGCAGGGGAGAGGCGTTCCTGCCTTCCCACATAGCCGAGGCTCCGGAGCCAGTCGGCATACTGCTCGGCAGCCGGCCGGTAATTTATCTCGTAGACGACATTGCCCGAGCTCCTCGTGATCTTCCCGACCACGTTTGACGGAGCGAACGCCGTGCGGCAGCACGCCGTTATCCAGCAGGAAGGATAGAGGACCGTCACGGCGAGGAACCTGGTGCCGCAGACCATCCCTCCCGGTGCGCAGGCAGATCTGCTCACAGGATCGGCACCCAGCCCGTCGAGAGTCCCCGGCGTCCCTCCGGTAATCTGCACTGACGGTCCCATCATTGACTCGATGACGCTGATTACCCGGTTCTCGTCACCGACCGACGCTGAGATCCAGACTGCGTCAGGCGCCTCGCCGTTGCGCCCGGCGTTTGTTATGGCCCGCTCGATGATGGCCTCAATCTCCGCATCGGAGCTTACGTCCCCGAAATACCCGCAGGCCGAGCCGAACGATCCGTCCTTGTCGTACAGTGCGAGCATTGAAACAGCCTCATCACAGACGAAGGCGCTGCTCTGATCCGAGACCACCCCTTTGTATGATGATGCGGCAATGAAGGACGTACCAGGAAACGAGCGGTTCAGGCAGTCACAGACCTCCGCCGGATCAAGGCGGCTGTCATAGGCGGCAAAGATGTGATCCGGAGTCTCCGGGGAGAGTTCCCTGAGATTCTGCACAGCCCCCTCCGCCGCGCTCCGGAAGCCGTCTCCGCGCGACACGACAGAATTTATTTTCATTTAAGGGTGAATCCGCCTACAGCAGTGATGCTCTCCCTGAGCGTTCCGAGGAGGGAGTCAAGCTTTTCCCCGATAGCAGCGCGGTCGGGCTCTGCGGCCTTGCAGAGCTTCTCGAAGGCTATTGCCTCATCGCGGCACCTCATGGCGCCGTACGTCGCGCATACGGACTTGAGCGTATGAGCCTCCATGGCAAGCCCGCTCCAGTCGCCATTGTCGAAGAGCTTCCGGAACTGACTGAGCTTTGCCGTCGAGTCATCCACGAAAACGCTGATAAGCTGAGGGAGCACCTCAAGGCCTACATCACCCGCCATCTGCGTGAGTACCTTCGTATCAAGCAGTTCAGTCATATTCCACCATCCCGTTGTCATGACGCCGGCTGTGCCGGTCTGTAATTCTGATTTTATTGTCAGGAAGCTCCCTGGGAGACCCCCCGGAGCATGCTGTATTCTTTTCAGGAGTGCCGCTCTCTGCAACCCCGGCAGACTTTCCCTGCGCCTCGTCGCGCCAGGACCTGAGCTTGCGGTGGATGGTCGACTGGTTGACGCCGAGCATCTTCGCAGCCTTCGAGATGTTGCCCTCGCAGCTGTCGATGGTCTTCTCTATGGCGTCGCGCTCGATCTCCGCGAGCGTCTTGCCGGCATAGGGATTGCCGACGGATATGACCGCCCGCTGCGGCTGCGCGCCTGAGCTCCCGTCACCGCCCTTGAGCACGTCCTTCCTTATGGACTCGGGGAACATCTCGTCTGTCACCTCATCGCCGTCATTGAGGACCACAATCTGGTGGATGACATTCTGCAGCTCCCTGACATTCCCCGGCCAGTCATAGGCCATCAGAAGCTGCCTTGCGGAAATCGAGAACCTGGTGAACCCCTTGTTCTCCTCCTGGGAGAAGTTCTTGAGAAACCTCGTTGCGATGCGCTCCACGTCATCATCGCGATCCCGGAGGGGAGGAAGCTTTATGGGAATCACATAAAGCCTGTAGTAAAGATCCTCCCTGAAATGGTGTGCCCTGACCTCGAGCTTCGGATCCTTGTTGGTCGCGCACACGATGCGGGTGCTTACCGTCTCAAGCTTTGACGATCCGACACGGTAAAACTTTCCGGTCTGGATGAAGCGCAGGAGCTTGCTCTGGAGCTGAGGATCAAGCTCGCAGATCTCGTCAAGGAACAGCGTACCGCCGTCGGCGCGCTGCACTGCTCCGATCTTGTCGCTCACCGCGCCGGTAAACGCTCCCTTGACATGTCCGAAGAGCTCGCTTTCCATCAGGTCGCGGGGGATTGCGGCGCAGTTTATGGGGACAAAGCTCCCTTTTTTCTGCTTGCTGAGCTTGTGGATGGCCTCGGCGCAGACCTCCTTGCCAGTGCCGCTCTCGCCTGTTATGAACACGGTCGCGGAGCTCGGAGCCGCCCTCTCTATGGTGCTGTAGACGCTCTTCATCGCTGGTGACGAGCCGATGAAGCCGAGGAACACATCCTGGCTCGTCTGAAACTCGCTGACCATCTGCTTGAGCTTCAGGTGCTGCGTGGTGTTGCGCAGCGTCACCCTGAGGCGCGCGGAGTCGATGGGCTTCACGATGAAGTCGAACGCGCCGAGCCTCATCGCCTCCACAGCGTCATCAACTGAGCCGGAGCCTGTCAGCATGATTACCCTGGCGTCGAGGTTCTGCTTCTTCACATAGTTCAGAACCTCGAAGCCGGAGATGTCAGGAAGGTATAGATCAAGGAAAATCACATCAGGACGGTGGGAGGAGATGAAGTCTATGGCATCCCTGCCGCTGCTGACCGAGTATACGTTGACGTTCTCATCCTTGAGGTAAGTCGAGTACAGAAGCCTCAGCGGCGCGGAATCGTCAACAATGAGAACCGTCGGGATAAAGCTGTCCATTTGTAATCAGTTAGGCCCAGTTATCTATATTTATATTTATTGCCTGCACGCTGAACTCACGCGAGAGAAGCTCCCCGAGGGCCTTTACCCCCAAAGTTTCCGTTGCGTGATGTCCGGCCGCAAAGAAATTTATTCCGAGCTCGCGCGCCTCGTGCACCGTCTGCTCGGAGACCTCGCCTGTAATAAAGGCTTCAGCCCCCTTCTGCGCTGCCGCGGTCAGGAACTCCTGGCCGGCTCCCGAGCATAAACCTACACGGGTGATCGTATCACATCCGCCGCGCTCCAAACGTGGTTTATATCCCAAAACATCATAAATCCGCGCCGCAAGCTCATCGGCGCTGCAGGGCTCCCTGAGGTTTCCGACAGGGGCAATGATTCTGCCGTGAAGCTCCGCGCCGTCATCCGGCACCATGCCGAGAGCCCTGGCGAGGCAGGCGTTGTTGCCGGTCTCAGGATGCATGTCGAGAGGGAGGTGGTAGGCGAAAAGGTTCATGTCTGAGCTGATGAGCGCGCCGACTCTCTTCCTCTTCATCGAGACCAGGCGCATGTCATCGCCCTTCCAGAAGAGGCCGTGGTGGACAAGGACAGCGTCGGCGCCGAGCTCCGCTGCCCGGTCGATGAGGCGCTGGCAGGCGGTGACGCCCGTGACTATTCTGCGGATTTTCTTCCTGCCCTCGACCTGCAGTCCGTTCGGGCAGTAGTCGTCAATCGACCGGGCGTCAAGATAATCGTCAAGGAACTTCAGAATCTCAGTGCTGGCAGCCATGCTGATCCCCCTTAAGGCTGATAATTGCCGCCCGCCGTGAAAGCTCTCAGTTTCTTTCCCCGGGGACGACCCTGAACAGAACCCTGCCATCCCTGGTGACAGGCTCCATCCTTGCATTCGGATATCCCTTCGAGCGGAGCTCGTCACGGTACTTCACCGCGTTGAGTCTCGAGGCGAAGGCCTTCTGCTCCGCCGCGGGCTTTGCGGGCTGGGACTGCTTCCTCTCCTCCTCAGCCCTGGCGTCAGCCATTTTCTTCCGCTCCTCGGCGGCCTTTCTCTCGGCGGCCTTCTTCTCCTCGGCCGCCTTCCTTGCCTCGGCTATGCGCTCACGCTCCCTGGCCTTCTTCTCCTCGGCGGCTTTCCTCTCGGAGGCCTTCTTTTCCTCTACGGCCTGCCTTGCGGCTTTCTGCCGCTCCTCGAGCTTCCGGTTCTCGGCTTCCTTCCGTGCCCTGGCCTCGGCAGAGGCCTTCTTCTCGGCCGCAGCCCTGCGGACCTCGTCTGCCTCTCTTCTTGCCTTCTGCGCCTTTTCCTCGGCAGCCTGCTTCTTGCTGATTTCCTTAAGCTCATCGTCTGTCGGCATGACCGGCTCGTCAGGATCCCCGTCGGCAGCCAGCCCGGCCTTCACGCGCGGCACCTCAGCATCAGCCCGCTCTTTCTGCTGCTCAGGCTCCCTCACCTCGATCTGATCCTGATCCGGAGCATCCGGCACCGCTTCGCCGGCCTTCTCCTTCTGGCCCTGCAGCCTTACGGTCGAGCGGGAGGCAAAGGTCTTCCTCTTGTCCTCCGTCTGGGAAATCGAGATGCCGATGTTGTTCGCGGTCTCGCTCGGGGAGCGCCCGCTCGTAAGATACGGCAGGAATGCCCCGGTGACGCCGAGAAGCACTGAGATTCCGACGATTCTCCTGACGAGGGGTGAAATCAATGCTTGCTCTCCTCGGACTCAAGGAATTCCTTTACTGCGGCGACAGTGAGGAAAGATCCGAAGACCACCAGAAGATCAGTTTCCTGAAGCCCGGCCCTTGCCGCGCACCATGCCGTGGCCGGATCGCGGAACAGATGTGTCTCCGAGCTCTCCGGGAGCTCCGGCTCGAGATCCGAGGCCTTGGCCGCGCGGGGGCCGGTGAGATCGGCGAGGTACCAGATGTCTACGAGATCATCCATCTCGCGGAGCACCGTGCCGTAATCCTTGTCGTGCAGCATGCCGCAGACGGCGAGCACGCGCGTGAAACGCTCCTTCGCGATGAGTTTCTCGAGATGCTTCCTGAGGCGCATTACGGCAGGCGGGTTATGGGACACGTCAAAGATGATCCTCGGTGTGTCCGAGTAAACCTCGAGCCTTCCCGGAAGCCTTACCGACCTGCACGCGCCGGCCGCAGCCTCACGGGTGACATCTATGCCCATGGCCTCAAGGCAGGCAAGAGCTCCGGCCGCGTTCATGTACGGGAACGAGGGAAGAGGCAGGTCCTCGAAATCGATGTCCTCCATGCGGAAGAACCAGGTTCCCTCGTCAGTCCCGCCGCCTGCGGCGTCAAGCAGCTGCTCGGTAAGCTCCGGATCGGCCCCGGAGCTTCCGCTCCTGAAGTTCCGCCCGGAAACAAGGAGATTTGCCCCGATCACCGCGGAGTTCTCGATAAGGGTCCTCGGAGGGTTCTCCTGGCTGCAGACCGCCGGCCTGTCCTTCCGGTAGATGCAGGACTTCTCGTAGGCGATGTCCTCTACGGTGCTGCCGAGGATCCCGGTATGGTCAAGCCCGATGCTGACGACTATGCCGGCATCGCTCTCGACGGCGTTGGTCGCGTCAAGCCTGCCTCCGAGGCCTATTTCGAGGATGACGAAGTCAGGAGCGTCCTTTTTGAAAATAAGGAGGGCCGCAAGCGTGGTGAACTCGAAGAAGGTCAGCGCCACGCCGGCCTTCCTCATCGCCTCGTCGGTCATCTCGAAGGCGTCAGTGAGCAGGTCATCCGGGGCCTCGCGGCCGCGGAGGAGCACGCGCTCGTTGAACCTCATGAGGTGCGGTGAGTTGTAGATGTCGACCGTGTAGCCGAGCCTTTCGAGCACGGCTCCGAGATACCAGGTGGTGGAGCCCTTGCCGTTGGTCCCGGTCACGGTAATGACCTTTGAGGGGAGTTTCAGGACGTCAAGTATCCTGCCGACGCTTATTACGCGCGACAGCCCCAGATCCATCGCCTTGTCGCTGATGCTGCCGATGTAGGCCAGCCACCCGTTGAGACTGCGTTTCATCCTCTTCACCGCCCTGAGCGTCAGGCCTTCTGCTGCTGCACTTCGGCATGGAGCAGCATGGCCATGATGGATGCAAGGCGGTCGCGCATCTCGCGGCGGTCGATGATGATGTCAACCTGTCCCTTGTCGCGGAGGAATTCGGAGCGCTGGAAGCCCTGCGGCAGCTTCTCGCGGACAGTCTGCTCGATGACGCGGGGGCCGGCGAAGCCGATGAGGGCCTGGGGCTCCGCGACGTTGATGTCCCCGAGCATGGCAAGCGATGCCGATACGCCGCCCATGGTGGGATTGGTCATGACAGATATGAAAGGGAGCCCCTCCTGTCTCAGATGGTCAAGCGCCGCGCTGGTCTTTGCCATCTGCATGAGCGAGAACAGTGACTCCTGCATTCTGGCGCCGCCGGAGGTGGAGAAGCAGATGAGCCCGCGCCTGTCGCGGACCGCCTCGTCGACGGCGGCGACGAACCTCGCACCTACCACGGAGCCCATCGAGCCGCCCATGAACTTGAAGTCAAAGGCTGCGGCCACGACAGGAACGCCCTTCAGGAGCCCCTTCATGACCACGAGCGCGTCCTTCTCGCCGGTATTCTTCTGCGCGTCGGCAAGGCGGTCGCGGTAGCGCTTGGAGTCCCTGAATTTGAGCATGTCAACAGGATGGTAGCTGGCTGCAATCTCTGTCATTGAGCCCGCATCGAGGAAGCGCATCAGGCGCTCGCGGGCGCTAAGCCTCATATGGTAGCCGCATTTCGGGCAGACATTGAGATTGCGTTCAAGCTCGGCTCTGTAAAGCACCTGATCGCATTTTTCGCACTTGGTCCAGACGCCTTCAGGAATATTGTGCTTGCTTCCTGTGTTTTCATTTTTAGCCAGAATCTTGTCTAACCAGCTCATTTGCCACCTCGAACTAAAACTCGCCCGATTATATCACACGGCATAAGGCCAAAATCGTGAGGTTGATCCTTGATTCAGAGCGGTGCGCGATCCGTTCGCCGGGGCGCATTATGCATCCGCTCTTTTGGGTAAAATACCAGGGTCTGTCGTTTGAGTGAGGCATCAAATGAAAATATGCGTGCTTTTCCCGGGAATAGGCTACACGAATGACCGGCCGCTTCTCTATTACTCCGGCAAACTCGCGTCATCGCTCGGCTACACGGTGATCCGCTCGGACTACACGGGCTTTCCGAAAGACGTGAAGAGCTCGCTTGCCGGCGTGGAGGCAGCGTATGACACGGCGCTCCCGCAGGCAGAGGAGTTCCTGAGTGATGCGGATTTGAGAGGGGCGGAGGACGTCGTCTTCATCTCGAAGAGCATCGGAACGGTCGTTGCGGCCGGCTACGCGGAGAAATACGGCCTCAGGACGAGGAACATCTACTACACTCCTGTTGCCGCAACCTTCAGGTTCCATATGAACCCGGGCATCGCCTTCACAGGAACGGCAGACCGCTGGGTTACGGCTGCTGAAGTGGCTGACGGCTGCGAGAAGGCCGGCATTCCCCTCTTCATCACGAAGAACGCCAACCATTCGCTTGAGACAGGGAGCGTCCTCCAGGATATCGGGATCCTCTCCGGGATCATGCAGAAGACCGAGGAGTACCTCAGGAATCCCGAGCCTTGCAGCCTGTGACAGAGACCGTGACGGATCATGGTGCCGCCCCGGGGAGGAGCGCGCCGCCGGAGGCAGGGCGGAAGTCCAGAAGGAACAAGACCATCGACCTCTCAGCAGAGGAAGGCGCGCAGTATCTTGCAAGATGCATCACACTGAGCGGCAGCGCGGAGCTCACCGGCGTCATGGACAGGACCATAAACGGCGACTGCCTCAGGGTGCTGCCGCTCCTGCCGCGCCGCTCGGTCGATCTTCTCATCTGCGACCCGCCCTACAACAAGTCGCTCTCCTTCGCCGGGAAAAAGTTCAGCAGGACCTCGCACAGCGGCTATGCCGCGTACACCGAGGAGTGGCTCACTGCCGCGCTTCCGCTCCTGAAGGAGACCGGGAGCGTCTACGTCTGCTGCGACTGGCAGTCAGGAATCGACATCGTGCCGGTCCTCGAGAAGTACCTCACGGTGCGCAACAGGATTACCTGGCAGAGGGAGAAGGGCCGCGGCGCGATGAGGAACTGGAAGAACAGCATGGAGGACATCTGGTTCGCCACCGTGTCGGACCGCTATACCTTCAACGTCGGCGACGTGAAGGTGAGGAGGCGCGTGCTTGCCCCATACCGGGAGAACGGGCAGCCGAAGGACTGGGAGGAGACGGAGGACGGCAGGTTCAGGAACACCTTCCCCTCGAACTTCTGGAATGACATCTCCGTCCCCTACTGGTCAATGCCGGAGAACACCGCCCACCCGACGCAGAAGCCCGAGAAGCTCCTCGCGAAGCTTATCCTGGCGAGCTCAAGCCCCGGAGACCTGGTGCTTGATCCGTTCCTGGGCTCAGGCTCCACCTCGGTCACAGCAAAGAAGCTCGGACGGCACTTCATCGGCATCGAGCAGAGCGCGCAGTACTGCGTCTGGGCCGAAAAGCGCCTCGAGATGGCAGAGCACGACAAATCCATCCAGGGCTACCGGGACGGCGTGTTCTGGGAGCGCAACACCCGGCGCGAGCAGCTCTCGGCCGGAAAGGCAGGCAGCGGGGAGCCTGAATGAATCTCTATATAGCGGAAAAGCCCTCGCAGGGGCGCGATCTCGCAAGGAACCTCGGCTGCACGAAGCATGCGGACGGCGCGCTTACCGACGGCAGGGACAATATGGTCACCTGGTGCATGGGGCATCTCCTCGAGCTTGCCATGCCGGATGACTACAGCCCGGACCTGAAGCGCTGGACCAGCGAAGCACTCCCGTTCATTCCGGAGAATTACAAGTACCTCGTCAAGAAGGAAACCGCCGCACAGTTCAGAACCGTGACCGGCCTCATCAGAAAGGCCGGCACCGTATTCATCGCGACCGACTTCGACCGCGAGGGAGAGGCCATCGCGAGGAACCTTCTCAGGAGGGCCGGGTTCCGGGGAAACATAAAAAGGGTCTGCCTCCGCGCCCTGGACGACAAATCAATACAGAAGGCCCTCCGGACCATAGTTGACGGCTCCGAGACCGTGAACCTCTGGCATGCCGCCCTTGCAAGAAGCAGGGCCGACTGGCTTGTCGGCATCAACCTCACGCGTCTCTATACCGTGCTGGCGGGGAGGTTCGGAGTAAAAAGCGTGCTCAACATCGGGCGGGTCACGACGCCGACCGTTGAGCTGGTCGTAAAGCGCGACGAGGAGATTGAGAACTTCGTCCCGGTGCCCTATTTCACACTGAGGGAGACGGCTGACGCCGGGAGCGGCAGCTTCGGCACCCTCTGGAAAGTGCCGGAGGAGATCGCAGATGAGAGCGGGCGCTGCCTGAAGCGCGAATACGCGGAAAAGGCCGCCGCGGAGACTGACGGAAGGAACGGCACCGTCACGGAATACTCCGCAGAGGACAAAAAGACACCGCCGCCGCTCCCCTTTGACCTCAACTCGCTGCAGCAGTACGCAGCAAGGACCTTCGGCTTCTCCTCGAAGAAAACCCTCGACATCGCGGAGAGCCTCTACGACCGGCACCATCTTACAAGCTACCCGAGGACCGACTCCAGGTACATCCCGGTGAGCCAGTTCGCCGACGCCCCGGAAATCCTCCGGAGCCTCTCCGCCATGTCCGACGATCTCCGCGCCATGGCGGAAAAAGCCGATCCGGCGCTTAAGTCACGTGCCTGGAACACCTCGAAGGTGACGGCCCACCACGCGATAATCCCGACCGGCGAGAAAAAGGACCTCGCCGCCCTCTCCTCAGACGAGCGGAAGATTTTCCACGCCGTGGCGAGGGCCTACATCGCGCAGTTTTATGAGCCCGCAGTCTACCGGCAGTCAAAGGCTGTCATAGACTGCATGGGACACATTTTCACGGCGTCATCGAAGACTCTCAGGAAAGACGGCTGGACAGCGCTCTACCCGAAGAGAAAAGGCCCCGGGAAATCCCCGGAGGACAAGTCAGAGGAGACGGAAGCCGCAAAGGAGTCCGAGGACACCGTCGCGGATCTTCCTCCGCTTGAAAAAGGCGGGCAGGTCCTGATGCATGATCCCGTGATCTCGGACAGGATGACCGAGCCGCCGGCGCATTTCACCGAGGCAACGCTTCTCTATGCCATGGAGCATATCGCGAAGTACGTAAGCGAGGAGAGCTTCAGAAAAATCCTCAACGAGACCTCGGGCCTCGGCACTCCCGCGACCAGGGCCGAGATCATCGACGGAGCGGTCAGGAAGGATTTTCTGGTACGGGAAGGCAAGTCGCTGCTTTCGACGCCTAAGGCGCGCGATCTCATGCACCTCCTCCCCCTTCAGATCAAGTCGCCCGGCTTCACCGCAATCTGGGAGACCGAGCTCGAGAAAATCGCCGGAGGCGGAGCATCGGATGAAGCGTTCCTCGAGAGGGTCGGCGCCTGGATCAGGCATGTCTGCGAGGTGGAAAAGAGCGGAGTGCTGAATCCCGGGAGCAGGATTTACAAGGCGCTATCCTCATTCTCTAAGGAAACCGGCGGGACAGCATCACCCGGGACAAAAAGAAGAAAATCATCAGGCACGGGAAGAACGAGGCGCCGGAAGACCGCGGCGGAAGATGGAACCGGAACAGATGCTGGTGAAGTCAGACGTTCTCCCGCAAGGAGGCGGAGGACTTCAGCCGCCCCGGGGAGGAAAACCGTAAAGGCCGAGGAGGGAGCGCCTCTCTGCCCGAAGTGCGGGAAGCCCATGGTTAGACGCAAGTCAGCAAAGGGCGAGTTCTGGGGCTGCCAGGATTATCCCTCCTGCCGCGGAACCAGGAATATCGGCTCTTCCTGAGGGGATCCTATTTGTCCTTGAGGCTCAGGAACAGCGGGCCGTCACCGACCCCCGGGAGGCCGAAGCGCTCCGGGTACTCGACCCCAGCAAGGAAAAGGCCGTTCGGCGGAGCGTTCATCCCCGCAAGCGTCCGGTCCTTCGAGAGGAGGAGCTCGCGCATCCACTCCGGTTTCTTCCTTCCCATGCCCACGAGGAAAAGGGATCCTACGATGTTCCTCACCATATGGTGAAGGAAGGCGTTCGCCTTTATCTCAACAACCACGAAATCCCCGGTGCGCCTCACGGTGAGTCGGTCAACCCGCCTCCAGGGCGTGCGGGACTGGCACTCAGAGGATCTGAACGAGGTGAAGTCGTTCTCGCCGAGAAGGTACTGCCCTCCCTCCTCCATCAGATGCTCGTCGAGACGGAAGTGGAAATGGGTGATCCCCTCTGGAAAGAGGGCCGAGCGGAGCGGCCTGTTGAGGATTACATAGCGGTAGGTGCGCGAGAGCGCCGAGAACCTCGCGTGGAAGTCATCCGGGACAAACCTGCACCAGTCGACCGAGATGTCGGGCGGGAGGAAGACATTCACTCCCATGGTCCAGGCGGTTTCCTTTCGCTTTTTCGAGGCGTCGAAGTGAATGACCTGACCGAAGGCGCTCACGCCTGCATCGGTCCTCCCGGCGCAGGCTATCTCGATCTTCTCGTCCGCAATCCTTGAGAGGACCTTCTCGAGCTCCTCCTGCACGGACGGGGCGTCGCTCTGCCGCTGGAAGCCGCTGTAGCGGGCCCCCGAGTAGCTGATGCCGAGGGCTACTCTCATAAAGTCCCCCGGCGGAGGCCGCGGGTGCTCTCATGGAATGCCATCAGCTCAGTCCTTGCCGTCAAGGAGGCTTCCGAGGCCGGCCTCATCAATCATCTGCCTGATCCTGTCTGCGGCGCCGCCCTGTGCCGAGGACAGGAGATCAGACACTACCTTCTTCGCATCCTCATCCTTATTAACCTTGAGGTAGGCATCGGCAAGCTTCAGCTGCTGCCCGACGTAAGCCTCGTCGACCTCAGCCTCTGCGCTCTCTGCCGGGGCGCCTGATGATCCGGCATCGCCGTTTTCCCTGAGGAAATCAGACTCGTCAAGCGGCTCGAACGCTGCTCCGGAATCCGCCGCCTCACCCGCCTCAGGTGCAGGTGCTGCAGCAGCCTCAACCGGCTTTACCGGAGCGTCGGCGGAGCCGACCGTATCGCCCACGACAGGAGCAGGCTGCTCCTCGCCGCTCATGACAGTGCCGTCAACCCCCTTCTTTCCCTTGTCGGCAGCCGGCGCGCCGTCGCCCGATGCGCCCGAGTCGGGAACCATGCCCTGCGTCATCAGGTGATCGAAGTTGTCATCGCTGTCAACCAGCATGTCATCCTCGGCCTCGGCCTGATGGACGATCCTCGCGGTACGGCGCGACTTGTAGATGAAGAATCCGAGCACGCAGCAGAGGAGCGCGAGAAGGATGCTGAACACCGCGGTGAACGCGGTGGAGAAGCCGCCGCTTTCGCCTGAGGACTGCTGCCCGCCGGCATCGCCGATCCCGCTGTCAATCTTCTCGGAAAGCGAGCTGAGGGTCTGCTTGAGCTCCTTGCGGAGTGACTGGTTCTCGGCTCTCAGGGCGTCAATGGACTCCCTGAGCTCCTTAATCTCTGAGGACGAGGCGCCGGCCTGGGCTGACGCGCTGCCGGCCGATGCCTGCGACGAGCCGTCGCTGTTCGTCACAACTGCATCCTGGTTCGGGCGGAGCACAATCTTGGAGCCTGCAACTGCTCCGGGAACAGCCTCGGAATTCCCAGCCTGGGCAGAGGAGTGCTGCGCAGGGGCTGCTGCCTGGGCTCCGGAAGACTCGGAGGTGCCGTCACTGCTGCTGCCGTTTCCGACTGCCGTGATGGTATTGCCGTCATAAATGACCTTTGTGCCGTCGACCTCCTTGACCATCTTGCCGTCGGAAGTCAGCTCGACGCCGCCGTCAGCCGACGCCGAGCCGCTTCCCGAGACCGGCGCGGGAGCGGCTGCCGAGTCTGAGACGATTTTCGGGCTGCCGTCGGCAAGCGAGCTCACCCCCTCATCAAGTGCGTCCTCGGTGAGCTTTCCGTCCTTCACGATCACGGCAGCCTTGCCGTTCTGGGTCCTGAGCGTAAGCTCAGCGTCAGAGACCTCATCCTTCTTCGCCTGGGCCTTTGCCGCCTCTGCCGCCGCAGCCTTCTCGGCCTCGGCCTTCTTCAGGGCCTCCTCCTTTGCGGCAAGATCGCTCTTCGCGGATCCGATCTGGGATACGACGCTCTCCCACTCCTTCTGGGTGATGCCCTCGCTGCGCAGCATCCGGGCCGCATTGTCCTTATCCTCGGCAAGGACCTGCTCCTTGGTGGGAAGGACCAGCGTGCGGCACTCCTTTGCCTCTGAAATGGTGTATCTGCCGTTCGGGAAGCACCTGATGTTCTTTCTGAACACAGCGGCAAGCTGCTGGTTGATATTGGCGCCGCTCGACTTGTCGAGGGTCCTCGAGGCAAAGTTCCAGAAGAGCTCGCCGTTCTTCACCTCGGCAGTGCCGGCGGACGCGTCAGGATCCACCCCCTTCGGATAGGTGAAGCTGGAGAATGCGCCCTCCGAGCCCGGAACCGGCGCGTAGCCGTTCACGATTTCCTTCTTCGCGTCAACCTTCTTCTGGACCTTGTTGACTTTCGGCTGGATCGGGCGGTCCCTGCCGGTGACTGAGGGCACGCTGACCCCGTCAGGCCCCTTGATCTCTACTGAATAGTAATCCTCCGAGGCGGACGCCTGAAACGAGACGCATATTGCAGCAAGACCGAGCGAAAGCAGAATTTTACGGGGCATAGCAATAACCTGACATGATGTAGAACAGCGCAAAAGTCAACAAAAAAGGATGGCACTGAGCCATCCTTGTGATTTTAGCATAACGGGGCGCCGGGAGACGCATCAGGAAAGGAGCTTTGTGAGCGCCTCCCCAATCTGCAGGCAGTTGAGCGCCTCGCCCTTCATGGTATTGTCCATCACGATGAACATCGTGTAGGAGTCGCCGTTCGAGACAACCCTGGACACGAAAGGCATCTCGCGCGACACACCGTGCGATGCCGGGGTTACGAGCTCCTCCGGCTCATACTTCAGGACCTCAGAGCCTGAGAGGACCTTCTCGATCTCAGCTACTGAGGTTTCCTTCTCCGGAGTGTAGGTGAGCACGACCGAATGCCCGTAGAAGACCGGTACGCGGAGGCTGTAGATGCTGAACCTGTCCTCGAGATCCGGCAGAAGCGCCTCGGTCTCTCGGATTACGAGCCTCTCATGCTCTGTCCTGCCGCCGTCCGCCCTGTCCCCGATCTCGGAAATCACGTTGAAGGCCACCTGCCCGCGGAAATGGCGCGACTCCGACGGCACTCCGTTGAGGAGCGACGCAGACTGCCTCACGAGCTCATTGAGCCCGACCTGGCCGTCAGACGAGACCGCCTCGAGGGAAACAGCCTCCGCCCTCTTTGCCCCGAACTCCCTCATCAGCTCGGAGAGCACCAGCGACACCTCGATTGCGACACTGTTGGGGCTCGCGTACAGCTTGTCCTCGAGGTCAAGCTCGCTGCCGTTGATCTCAGGGACGACGAGAGGATAGTCATTGTCGTCATCATAGAGCCCGGAGTTGTCGATTACGAGCGCTCCCTGCTTCATGGCCTTCGGCGCGAACTGCCTGACGACGGTCTGGTCGGTCATGAAAAACGCGAACCTCACCTGTGAGAAGTCGAAGTCGGCGATCTCCTCGACCATGCGGGTCTTCCCGCGGAACCTCACCGCGTCGTACTCGTCCTCGGTCGCGGAGACCACCGGGAAAAGGTTCTCGACGGGAAAGGCGCTCTTCCCGAGAAGATCCAGGAAAATCCGGCCTGCCGAGGTGTCTGTGCCGATTACCGCAACGTTGTATTTCTCTGCCAATTTATTTCTCCTCTCCGCAGGCGAATCCCAGCGCCTTAGCTGTCTCACTGAACGGGCTGACGCGAAGCGAGCTCCACTCGCGCCTCTCAAGATAGGTCTTCCTCATATGGTCAAATGATGCGCCGCCCGTGTACTCGCGCATGAACCTGTCGCTGTCGCGGCGGACATCATAGACAAGGAGCATCAGGCGGAGCCAGTCATTCTCATCAGGCTCGCGCCCGAGGGTGATGTTCGAGAAGGCTGGCTCCGGGAGCGGCGCCTTCGGCGCTTCGCCCTGAATCCCGAAGAACTTCATGAACGCGCGGCCGATCATCTCGGTGCCGCGGGCCTTCCCGTCAAGCGAGTAGCCGGCGATATGCGGAGTGGTGAGATCGCAGAAGCCGGCAAGCTCGCGGCTCACGGCAGGCTCGTTCTCCCAGGTGTCGAGCACCAGGTGAAGGGGCGAGCCGCTGCACTGCTTCTCTATAAGCTCCTCCGCCGGAATTACCGCTCCCCTGCTCGCGTTGATGAGGATCTTGCCCTTCGCAAGGCCCATGAGCCTCGCGCCCTCAAGCATATGGTAGGTCCGGAGCTCGCCCTCGCGGATAAGCGGTACGTGGAAGGTAACGGCATCCATCGAGAGGGCCTCGTCAAAGGAGACGTACTTCCTCCCGTCATTGCGTGACGAGAGCGGCGGATCGCAGATTACGGGCTCCATGCCGATGGCCTTCGCCTTGTCATAGACCGCGGAGCCGGTGTTGCCGCCTCCCACGATGCCGAGCGTCATGCCGCGAAGGGGCCTCCGGAGCCTCATGGAGAGGACCGCAAGCACCGACATTATGTACTCACCGACGCTTATCCTGTTGCATCCGGGCGCCGAGGAGAAGCCTATCCCGCGCCTTGCGAGCTCCGGGATGTCCACGTGATCGGTCCCGATGGTGCAGGTCCCGACGAACTTAAGGTTCGGTGCCAGGTCAAGCAGATCGCTGTTTACCCTGGTAATCGATCTGATGATCAGGGCGTCAGCCTTCCTGAGCTCGCTCTCCGGCATGTGCCGCCCGTCCGCCTTCACGAGATCGCCGAACTTTCCGAAGATTTCAGCGGAATAGGGAATGTTCTCATCTGCAAGAATGCGCATTTTGCCTCCTCACCATACTGCCTTCCATGTCCGGAAGACAGGGTCATAAATTATATCAGGAGGAACAGTTTTCAGGGCGGAAAAATGACAGGGCTGAGGGAAGACGGTGACTCACGGATAAAAAAAAGGGAGACCCGAGGATCTCCCTTCTGCTGCATCTCTGATGAACTCAGAGCATTACTTTACATCGCACTCGTTGAGGTTCCAGACCAGGCGTGAGTAGTCCTCGATCGAACGGTCGGAGTTGAACTTGCCCATGCTTGCGGAGTTGACGATGGCAGCATGCGCCCACTTCTTCTTGTCGCGGTACATGCGGTCAATGCGGCTCTGTGCCTCAGCGTAGGAAGCAAAGTCTGCGAGGGTGAGGTAGGTGTCACCGCCCTCAAGGAGAGCATGCTTGACGCTGGAGAGCTCGCCCGGACGTCCCGGAGTGAAGTAGTCGGTGTCGAGCCAGTCGAGGGCAGCCTTGATCTCAGGGTTGCTGTTGTAGTAATCCCAGGGGTTGTAGCCGCTTGCCTTCAGGTTCTTTACCTCATCAACGGTGAGACCGAAGATGGCGTTGTTCTCCTCGCCTGCCTCGTGGACAATCTCGATGTTCGCGCCGTCGAGGGTTCCGAGGGTGATTGCGCCGTTCATGGCGAGCTTCATGTTGGAGGTTCCGGAAGCCTCGTAGCCTGCAGTGGAGATCTGCTCGGAGACATCAGCAGCCGGGATGATCTTCTCTGCGAGGGATACGCGGTAGTTCGGGATGAACACAACCTTGATCTTGCCGCGGATGCGCTGATCATTGTTGATCTTCTCGCCGACCTTGTTGATGGCGTAAATGATTTCCTTGGCCATTACATAGGCAGGAGCAGCCTTGGAGCCGAAAATGAACAGGTGCGGAACCATGTCATAGTCAGGATCCTGGAGGACTCTTCTGTAAAGGGTCAGGATGTACAGCAGGTTGAGCTGCTGGCGCTTGTACTCGTGAAGTCTCTTGATCTGAACATCGAAGATGGCGTCTGCGGAGACGTCAACGCCGGTCTCGACCTTGATGATCTTGACGAGCTTCTCCTTGTTGCGGCGCTTGATGTCCATGAACTCCTTCTGGAAGGCAGGATCATCAGCGAACTTGACAGCGCCCCTGGTCAGGTTCAGGTCGCGCGGCCAGTTCTCGCCAACGGTCTTGGTGTAGAGAGCGGCGAGCTCGCGGTTGCAGCTGAGGAGCCAGCGGCGGGGAGTAACGCCGTTGGTGACGTTGCAGAACTTCTCCGGCCAAATCTTTGCGTACTCGGGGAAGAGGTCTTCCTTGACGAGCTTGGAGTGGATCTCGGCGACGCCGTTGACCTTGTGGGAGCCGACAACGCAGAGATTGCCCATGCGGACCTTCTTGACCTGGCCTTCCTCGATGAGGGAGAGCTTTGCCTTGATGGCATTGTCGCCCGGCCACTTTCTGTCAACGGTGTTCTCGAGGAACCTGCGGTTGATCTCGTAGATGATCTCGAGGTGGCGGGGAAGAACGCGCTCGAACAGGTATACCGGCCATCTCTCGAGTGCCTCAGGCAGGAGGGTGTGGTTGGTGTAGGAGAATACGCGGTAGCAGATATCCCAGGCCTTGTCCCACTCGAGTCCTTCCTCATCGATGAAGATTCTCATCAGTTCGGGGATGGCGATGGTCGGATGGGTATCGTTCAGCTGTATGGCAATCTTGTTGGCGAACTCGCTGAAGTCATTGCCGTGTGCGCGCTTGTAGCGGCGGAGAATGTCGCGTACGGAGCATGCGCAGAAGAAATACTGCTGGACGAGACGGAGGGTCTTTCCTGCCTCGGTGGAATCGTTAGGATACAGAACGTGGGAGATGACCTCGGCACGTGCCTGCTCGGCCTGTGCGTCAACATAGGAGCCGGCATTGAACGCATCCCAGTCGAAGAACTCGGATGCCCTGGACTCCCAGAGACGGAGAATGTTTACGGTCTCGCCGTTGTAGCCGACAATAGGGATATCCCAAGGCACTCCCTTGATAACCTGTGAGGGGTGCCAGATCTTCTTGAGGTTGCCTTCCTTGTCGAAGACAGTCTCGACATATCCTCCGAGAGGAATGTTCTGTACAGACTCAGGACGGCAGATTTCCCAGGGATTGCCGTACTCACGCCATGAGTCAGGACGCTCAACCTGCCTGCCGTCCTTGATTTCCTGGCGGAACAGTCCGTTCTCGTAGTGGATGCCGTATCCGATAGCAGGGAAATTGAGGGTGGCAAGGGAGTCAATGAAGCAGGCGGCAAGACGGCCGAGACCGCCGTTGCCGAGCGCCATGTCCGGCTCGAGCTCGCAGAGGTCGGAAAGGCTCTTTCCGCTGGCCTTGAGAGCCTCATCATATACGTCAAAGAGATGAAGGTTGATCAGGTTGTTCTGGGTCAGTCTTCCCATCAGGAACTCGGCGGAAAAATAATGAACCGCACGGGTATCGTTGCGGAAATGAGTCTGCTGGGTCTGGGTCAGACGCTCGAATACAAGCTCATTGATGGAAGCGCAGGTTGCTTCCCACCAGGCAAGATCGCTGGCCTTCTGTTCGCTGGTGCCGAGAGTGGAGTGGAGATGATGAAGAATGTTCTTCTGAACTCCCTCCTTGGTAAGATTCAGACCCTTGAGAGGATCTGAAGCTGCTGAGGTCTTAACCTCAGCCGGCTGGGCCTTGGGGGCCTGGCTTGCCGCGGTCTGAGGCCTGCTGGCTTTAGAACGATTTTTATTTGACATATTATTTTCCTTAAGTACTGGACAGGACCGCACTCCGGGATGCTCTCCCTCGTTACGGCACAGATCTGCCTAGATCCTGAAAGCATTTTAGCAAAGTCTGCCGGCTTTTTGCGTTTTTTTCACTTGAAATGCATATTTAAACTTTTTTATTCCAGAAATTTTTTTCAACCTTTACACAAAATTTTCAGAAAACGGCGCGGCATCCGGCTTTTGCAGCGCATGAAGCAGACATGAAAAAAGGGAGCGGCGCTCCCTTTTCAAAGAACAGGTGAATAAAAAATCAGCAGCCGCCGCGTGGGCCCTGTCAGGCCGCTCCGTCTGCCGCAGTTCCGGACTTCCTTCCGAATGCCCGGTCAATCGCGCTCCGGTCAAGACCGTCACCGATGACAATTATGACCTTCTGCGCCGGAGTGTCCATTTTCCTGAACTCAAAGTCGGGTCCGGCGGCGTTGAGCTCATACCACGTGCCGCCCTCCTCTATGAAGCCCTTTATGCGGAAGACATGCCCGAGCGAGCTGTCCGAGAAGCACTTCCTGACCGCTGCGGCAAGCTCCTCCCTCGTGTCCGGCACATCGAAGAAGAAGATTGAGCGGAAGGTGTTCTCGGAGGGTGAAAGCCTTTCATAATCAGCGCCGTACCAGCCGGCGTTCATGAATATGCCGAAGTCCTCGTCCGTAAGATCGCCCATCGGCTTCCTCACGAAAAGCCCGTCAAGGCTCCTCCCGCAGCGGAACTCTTTCATGGCCTTCGCGATATGCGCCTCCGCCCTCTCAGCAGCTCCCTCAGGGGCGACGTCAAGGTGGCTGAGGAGCGCCTTCCCGGAGCAGGCGACCTCGCTCATCAGGAAATAGTCCTCGGACCTCGTGAAGCCGTCAGGGAGGCGCGCGTCAACAACCGATATGACGCTTCCCGCCTCATACCAGCTGTCAAGCGGCGACTCATAGAGGACATCGAAGAACTCGTCGGGGTTGTAGATGCCGGAGGGCTCGACGACCACCCGGTCAATTCCCCTCATGGCAAGCGAGATAAGCTTGGTCTTGTAGCGGCGGCGGTGGCAGTCGGCATCCTCGTTGCAGACGACCATCTCCCTCACGAGCCTGTCGCAGTCGAGATCCTGCAGGAGGATCATGTCGACATTGATGGCCCCCAGATCATTCTCGATTATCCCGACTCTCATGCCCTGCTTCAGGAGATAGCGCACATACTTCTTGATAAACGTCGTCTTGCCCGAGCCGAGAAAGCCGGTTATCAGATCCACCTTGATCATAATGCACCTCATAAGCAGGAAAACAAACATGTCCGCAGAGGGAAATTGTACAGCATCAGGGGACAGTCTGTAAGGCATGCCATGCAGATCGCGCAGTACCCTGAATGAAAAAAACGGAGGGATCCTGATGAACCCCTCCGCCAGGTTTCAGCCGGCAGGAGACGCCCTATCTCTTCACCTCAAGAAGCACCGGCCCATCTGACGCGGGGAGCGTGACTTTACCTCCCTTCACGGTTGCAGTTGCTCCGGTATAGCCGTCCTGCACCACAGTGCCGTCGCTGAAGCAGTCACCCGTCTCGACGGTCTGCGCCGGATTGATATGGATGACCACTGCGTTCTTTATGCCCCTCGCGGGATCCGAGTACTTCCTGCAGAATGAGCCGTCCATAAGAGAGGTCTGGCGTCCGGCGCCGACTGCCGGGTTGCGGCTTCTGAACTGCCCGACCTTCTGCCATGCCGCGACGAGCGGATCCGAGGAGAACTTTCCGCTGTACGAGGAAATGTTCCGTGCCCAGGAGGCGGCGTTCCCGACATCAGCTGGGAAGTTCATGTCGGAGCGGGTGCCGTGCTCGAAGTCGCCTACTCCGTCGCCGTCATCGTTCTCACGTGCGGTCTCGTCGCCGTAGTAGATCTGGACGCCGCCCGGCAGGAGCTCGAGAAGCGCGGCCATGCGCTTCATGTCATCCGGCCTGCAGAGTGAGGTGTCGTGCGAGGAAAGGTAGGTCAGGGCGTTGAGCTTCGGCGCGCCGGAGCCGGTTCCGTAATATCCGCCGTACTGCTCGAAATCGTTATCATCAGGCTCGGTGCAGGCGCTCTTAGGGTTGAAGGCGAAGTTGATCATGGAATCGAAGCCGCCTGCGGAGGCGTAGCCCTTGCTGTCCTCCGGATCAGGCCCCATGCCCCAGTTCTCGCCGGTCATGAAGAAGCCGTCCTTCCAGGAGGCGGCTGGATCCTGCTCGGGAGACGTTCTGCTTCTCCACTTCGAGAGGGCCTCTGAGGAGTACTCCTTGAGGAGCTTCCAGGTGGACTGTGCTACATGCTTCGCAGTGTCGCAGCGGAATCCGTCGATGCCGAACTCCTCAACCCAAGAGGCAAGCCAGTGTGCCTGGAACTCCGCTACTGAGTAGCTGCCGCTGCGCCATTGCTTTGATGCCGGTATGTCATAGGAAGGATTGGGCTTCGACCATTTCTCCTGCAGGAATACAGGCACGCTCACCTTCTTGCCGTGGGTGTCGGTGTTCTTGAAGTCAGGAAGGTAGGAGACGCAGGCGTCCAGGCCGTCGCCCGCGCCGCAGCTGTCGCCGTAGCCGCCGTGAAGGACCCAGTCAGTTCCCCACCACCTGTCCCACTTCGGGTTCCTGCTCTCGTCGATCGGCTTGCTGTGGAAGCTTGAGCCGGTCCAGTCGGTGCACGGATCCCAGCCGTCGCTCGTGGCGCCGAACCTGAAATCGCACATGTCCTTGAGCGTCGCGTAGCCGGAGTGGTTCATGACCACGTCCATGATTACCCTGATGCCGCGCCTGTGCGCCTCGGTCACGAACTTCCTGAACTCCGCAACTGTTCCCATGTTGGGATCCATCGCTGTCCAGTCGAGGCCGTAGTAGCCGTGATAGGCGTAATGGGCGAAGTTGCCGCGATCGCCTCCTCCGATCCAGCCGTGGGCCTGCTCGTAGGGAGGAGTTATCCAGATCGCGTTGGCGCCCAGGGACTTGATGTAGTCGAGCTTCTCGGTGAGTCCCTTTATGTCACCGCCGTGGAATGTGGCTGTCGCGTGATCATGGGTGTCGCGGTAGGGCCTTCCGAAGCTGTGATCATTGGATCTGTCGCCGTTCGCGAAGCGGTCGGTCACGACAAAGTAGACAAGCGCGTTGCCCCAGACGAACGGATCCCCGGAGAACTGCTGCACCTCCGTGCCGTCCTTTCTGAGCTTCCAGTCAGAGGTTTTGCCAGCATATGAGACGGAAATCTCCGTCTCGGCGCCCTTCTTACCGCCGTCCGCCCTTGCCCCGAGCCTTATGACATCGCCGTTGCGGAACACACCACCGGAGCCGCCGACGCTGAATGTTCCGGAGGCATTCTGATCCTCGCCCTCGATTACAAGAGCGGCATCAACACCTGAGCCGTTGGGGATCTCGACCATTCCGCCTGCGGGAACCCTGCTTCCTCCGACATAAAGGGAAACCTCAGGTGATGCCCCCTTGACCTTTATTCCGCAGAAGGAGGCGTTCCGGAACTTAAGCTCTCCGTAGTCGAAGCACGGGGACGACTGGCTGAACGGTATGCCGGGCTCCTGGTCAGCGGGATAGCGCCCGCTCCCCACGGAGGAGAAAATCACGTTGAAGGGGTTTTTGGTCACAAGGCCGTACTGGTAATACCAGAGGCCGTCACAGCCCGGCACGCGCTCCATTCCGGTTCCGGGCCAGGAGCCGAGGACCTCTGTCCCGCTGTCCTCATAGAGATAGATTGACGGCGCGGAGGAGACATCGGCCTTCAGGACGATTGATTTCGGAGGGACCTGGCATGACTTTCCGCCTGAGGAGACGAGCGCCCTGTCATACTTCCCGGTGGTGTCGGCCCATTCGCCGACACTTGCTGCCGCGGCAGCGGAAGGACGGGTCACAACCTGGCTCTTAGGCTCTGCAGGAGCAGCCCTGACAGGAGATGCTGAAGCGGAAGTCGTGTCGGACGCACAGGAAGAGATGGCAGGCAGGCACAGTGAGAAAAGGCATGCCGCGAGGGCATTAAGTTTGAATCTCTGCATTTTTTACTCCTCAGGACAGACTTATGAGATTGTGCCGTAAAAACTGAAAGAAAAAATTGATGCAGGCGGCATAATAAATTCGAGCGCAGGCGCAGCTGATGCCGGCACGTACAGTGAAACGCAGCACCTGAATGCCGGGCGGCAGGTGCCCGGCGCGTCGGCCGGCAAATTAGTTGTAAAAATTTATTGACAGGTAAAAATAATTCATTATAATGACTCCTGTTTTCGACATTTTCAGTCGATGCGGGAATAGCTCAGTTGGTAGAGCACGACCTTGCCAAGGTCGGGGTCGCGGGTCCGAGTCCCGTTTCCCGCTCCAGTGGCGTGGTAGCAAAGCAGTTATGCCGCGGATTGCAAATCCGTTCAGACCGGTGCGACTCCGGTCCACGCCTCCATCTCAGATAACAGTCACTGCCGCCCAGGTGGTGAAATTGGTAGACACAAGGGATTTAAAATCCCTCGGAAGCGATTCCGTGTCGGTTCGACCCCGACCCCGGGCACCATCTATCCGTCATTCATTTTCTAATTCATCAGAATCTTTCCCTTTTATCCATGTCATTCTGACCTTCCCGCGCTGCATTATGCACCCTGGGGAAACGGCATTCAGATGCCGGATAAGGCTTATGCTCAGGCGGATTACAGCCTGATCCAAAGGAAGGCCGCCGGATGAAGACGGAATAAAAACAGAAAGGCGCCTCTCCGGCGCCCTGCAGAACTGACAGGTCCTACCAGACCTTCGGCAGCCTCTTCGAGACCATAATCACGCAGCTTCTGGGTTTCATGATGAACATGTCATCCTCCTCCTCCCAGAGCTCAGGGTTCGGGACAATGTCATAGGGCATTTCCCGGCTGGTATCGGCAAGGAGGTACCACTTCGCGAGGTTGCTGTCCCTGTTCCTCGGCAGCTCGACCTGAAGCTTCTCCCAGAAGAAGTTGAAGAACATGTAGAAGCTTGCGTTAGCGCTCACGCTCCAGAACTCAAGCCCGATGGAATGCGAGACCGGAGACATGTCAGGGTCATAGCACCTGACGCCGTGCCAGGTGAATGATGCCGAGTTAAGGAAGTCCTCGAGAGTCCTGAAATCCCCGTCGAAATTGCTCCTGTGGAAATACTCGCTCCTGAAGTGCAGCAGCTCCCTCGTGAAGCGGAGCATCTCCTCGCGCAGCGGCGTGCTCTTCCAGGAAAAATAGCTGATGGTGTTGTCCTGGCAGTAGGCGTTGTTGTTGCCGAACTGCGTTCTCAGGAACTCGTCGCCCATCAGGATCATCGGCGTGCCGACCGCGAACAGGTTAACCAGCATGAAGTTCTTGACCTGGCGGAGACGCAGCCGGTTGATGTCCTCCTTGTCGGTAGGGCCCTCGGTGCCGTGGTTCCAGCTGAAGTTGTCATTTGATCCGTCGCGGTTGTTCTCGCCGTTCAGATCATTGTGCTTGCTGTTGTAGGAGACGAGATCCCAGAGCGTGAAGCCGTCATGGCAGGTGATGAAGTTAACGCTCTTCTGCGGATCCATCAGCTGCGGGTTGTAGATGTCCGAGCTTCCGGTGAAGCGCCTTAAAAAGTCTGCGACCTGGCCCTGATCGCCCTTCACGAAGCGCCTCACGACATCCCTGAACTGCCCGTTCCACTCCCTCCAGCGCTGCCCCGGGATCCTTCCGACCTGATAGAGGCCGCCCGCGTCCCAGGCCTCGGCGATGATCTTGAGATCCGCAAGGCGGTAGTCGGTGTCAATCTGGAGAAGGGTCGGCGGATTGTTGACCGGATCGCCGTGCTCGTTCCTCGAGAGGATCGAGCACAGGTCGAAGCGGAAGCCGTCCACGTGCATGACCTCCGACCAGAAGATGAGGCTGTCGACTATCAGCCTCCTCGTCATCGGGTTGCTGCCGTTCACGGTGTTTCCGCAGCCGGAGAAGTTCATGTAGCTGCCGCGGCTGTCCATGAGGTAGTACCCGCCGGCGTCAAAGCCCTTGAAGCACATCACGGGGCCGCCCTCGCCGCCCTCTGCGGTGTGGTTGTAGACGACATCCAGGTAGACCTCGATGCCGGCCCGGTGCAGCTCCCTCACCATGGTGCGGAACTCATCAAGGGGCCCGCGGATGCTCTTGTCCGACGAATATCCCTCATGCGGCGCGAAAAAAGCTATCGGATCATAGCCCCAGTAGTTCGTGCGGCTGCCGAACCCGAGATCCTGGTCAAACTGGAACACCGGCAGGAGCTCGACCGCGGTTATGCCGAGGCTCTTCAGGTAGGGGATCTTGTCAATGAGGCCGAGGTAGGTCCCGCGCCTCTCCTTCGGCACGTCACGGCAGGAATAGTCTGCCGTGAATCCCTTCACATGCATCTCATAGATTACGGTGCGCGAGAGCGGTACATTGAGCGGCCGGTCATCCTGCCAGTCGAAGTCATCGTAGTTGACGACAACGCTCTTCGGGCAGCAGTGGATGTTGCTGCCTGACACGCACATATTCTTCCTTGAGTAGCTCTCGGGGAAAACCACGCGGTAGGAATATGGATCGAGGAGGACCTTGGCGGGGTTCCAGACATTCCGGGGATCACGGCGCTTCACCCTGGTGACACGCCAGCCGTAGAGCTGTCCCTCATGCACTCCCTTTACAAAAACATGCCAGTAATAGCCGGTATGGTTCTCGTAAGGATCGAGCGTAATGACGTACGGCCTCAGATCATCAATGGAATCGAACAGCACCAGCTCGAGCTGCGTGCCGTTCGGGCACCATACCGCAAAGTTGGTGCCCGAGCCGTCGCTGCTCAGCTGTGCCCCGAGCTTCCTGCAGTAGCCCCTTGATGTCAGATACCTTTGTGTTTCCATGTTGCCGCCGCTCACACTACCCCCGCACATAATACAGGCTTATTAAGGTCATGTGAATTATGCTTATCCAATAATGAGGAGCCGCTAGCAAAGAAAATGATATGCGGCTCAATCCGTCACAGGAATTAATAAAATGATGATGTCAGGCGCTTTTACCTGACGAAAAAGGTCTGGCACCGCTTCGGAAGAGGCGGCTTCGCGGCCTTTTTCTGAGGCCTTGCCGGCCTGTCGGTCTTCTTGGGAGGCTCGAACCAGCTCATCAGCTCCTCGCCGCAGCCGTCCCCCTCCGGAACCGACTTCTGCTTCTCGCAGAAAGGAGACGACTCCGGACAGCGGAGGCGGACATGGATGTGCCCGCGGTGGCCGAACCACGGCCTGATTTTCGAGAGGAACGAGCGGTCCTCTCCCTGTCCGGTGTATTCGCAGATGGACTTCTTGATCGCGGGGCTCACGAAAATGCGCTCGACCTCATCGTGGCTTGCGGCAAGCCGGATGAACTCCAGCTGCTTCCAGGTGAAGTTCGAGTTGACGCTCTTCCCGTCCTTTGACACAACGTCAAGGAAGGAGGTCGTGCCGAGGCTCTTTTTCGGCAGGCGCCCGAACTTCAGGGAGAGATCCACATCGAGTCCGGACTGGTGGCTCGCATGTCCGTTTCTCATCGGGCCGCCGTGGCTCGCCGAGAGATCGCCTACCTGTACCGATCCGATGCCCTTCCTCTGCGCCTCAGCGGAGAGCGTCTCGATAAAGCGGATAAGGGTCGGATCGCCGTAGTTGCGGTCAATCTGAGGCCTCGTGACCTGGTAATTGCGCCCCTCGAGAGGAAGGACCGCCGGATCGATGATGCAGCCGTTGCTATAGGAGCCCACCACCTCGGAGAAGGCGCCGGAGGACACCAGAGACACCGCTGCCGCCAGGAAAACTTTTCTCAGCAGGTCCATCGTCACTCCCCATCCTTTCCAGGCTTTTCAGGCTTTTCAGCACTTTCAGTCTTCTTAGCTGCAGTGCGCTTCTTTGAAGCAGCTGATGCCTTCTTCGAGGAGGATGCGGATTTCCTCGCCGTACCTTTTCTCGCTGTTCTTGACGCGGCCTTCTTAAGGGGCTCGTCAACTCTCGCCGTCCAGGTGCCGTCCAGGTACTCTGCTATCCAGCCGGTCGCCTTTCCGTCCTTCTCGGATGCTACATACTGGGTCTTGTCCTTTCTCCTGAACCTGACAACGGTCTCGTTGCCCTCCGGATCCTTCTCGGGTGCGTCCGCAAGGTACTGGAACTTCGCGGAGATCCTGTCGCGGAAGCGCCTGAGCTCGCTCACCTTCGGGGGCCTCGTCTCACGGGACTTCGGGAAGGTGCTTGCCGCAAGGAATATTCCGGCTGCGCCGTCGCGGAGCACGAAGTGCGCATCGGACTTCGAGCACTTGAGCTCCGGAAGATCAACCGGATCCTCATGCGGAGGCGCTACCTCGCCGCTCTTGAGGAACTTTCTGATGTTCCCGCAGGCCTCGCACTTCATGAACGGGCCGAACGGTCCCTTCAGCATCACCATCGGCTTTCCGCAGCGGTCGCAGGGGATCGTGAAGTCCCTGGCGCCGCCCGGCACCTTGAACTCGCCGTGCTCGATTATTGTCCCGTCGCAGTCAGGGTTGTTGCCGCAGATGTAGATCTTGGTCTTCGAGTCGATGTAGTAGGCATCCATGGCAGTGCCGCACTTCGGGCAGCGCTTCTTCTCACGCAGCACGTCAGTCTCGTAGTTCTCGTCCTTGGAGGCGGCCGACGACTCGACCGGAACCAGATCAATAGTCATGCGGCAGCGGTTCTTCGGATCCGGATCGTTGTAGCCGGAGCAGCCGAGGAACACGCCGGTCGCAGCCGTGCGGATAGCCATCGGTCGTCCGCACTTCTCACAGCGCACCGACTCAACCGTCACGCTTGGGTTGGTCTTCATGCCGCCCTCGTCAGGAGGAAGCTCGGCCTTCCTCAGAGAGTCCGTGAACTCGCCGTAGAAATCATCAAGGCTCTTCTTCCAGTCAAGCTGCCCCTCTGCGATCTTGTCGAGCGAGGTCTCCATCTCGGCAGTGAAGTCATAGCTCATGAGCTTGCTGAAGCTCTCGTGGAGGCGGTCAGTTACAATCTCGCCCATCTTCTCCGCGAAAAACCTTCTGTTCTCGACCTTGACGTATCCGCGGTTCTGGATGGTGGAGATGATCGACGCGTAGGTCGAGGGGCGGCCGATGCCACGCTTCTCGAGCTCCTTGACCAGGGTGCCTTCGGTATAGCGCGCAGGAGGATTGGTGAAGTGCTGGGTCGGATCGATGTCAGACGCAGTGAGCCTGTCGCCCTCATGGAGCTCGGGGATGGTGATGTACTCGTTCTTCATCATCACCGGCCTGAACACCTTCGAGAATCCGTCGAAGCGGATGACCTTGCCCTGGCCGCGGAGCTCATACGGCCCTGCCTGGACCTTAACCTTGGTAACATCCACGAGGCCGTCTGACATCTGGCAGGCGACGAATCTGTCCCAGATCAGCTCGTAGAGCCTTGCGTCATCGCGGTCAGCGGCCTTGGCGGCAAACTCCGCAGGCCTCACGTTGACATGCGACGGCCTGATCGCCTCATGCGCCTCCTGGGCATTCTCGCCGGAGGCGTAATAGCGGGGCTTCTCAGGGCAGTAGCGCCCGCCGTAGTCTGACTGGATCAGCTCGCGGACAGCGGCTACGGCTTCCTTCGAGAGGTTTACCGAGTCAGTTCGCATATAGGTGATGTAGCCGTGCTCATAGAGCTTCTGCGCGACCGACATCGTCTTCTTGACGCTGAACCCGAGGCGTGCGCTCGCGGTCTGCTGCAGCGTCGAGGTGGTAAAAGGAGGAAGGGTATGGAGCTTGTTCTCGGTCTTCGCAAAGGAGCTGACTGTGAAAGGAAGTCCTCCGAGCTCTTCTGCGGCTGCCTCAGCCTCGGCCCTGCTGCCGAGCTTCACGGTCCTGCCGTTCTTCATGGCAAGCTTAAGGGGCACGCTCCCGCCGGACTCCGCGCTGCCCAGCGCGGTAATCTCCCAGTACTCCTCGGGAACGAACGCGCCTATCTCACGCTCGCGCTCGACGATGAGCTCGACCGCAACCGACTGGACACGTCCCGCGGAGAGGCCGCGCCCGACCTTCTTCCAGAGGAGCGGGGAGACCATGTAGCCGACGACGCGGTCAAGGAAGCGCCTTGACTGCTGGGCATTCACCTTGTTCATGTCCAGCTCGCCCGGCTCGGCGAAGGCACGGTTGATGGCGCTCTGGGTTATCTCGTTGAACACCACGCGTCTGTAGCGTGACGGATCGCCGCCGAGCACCTCGCGGAGGTGCCAGGCGATTGCCTCTCCCTCGCGATCCAAATCGGTCGCGAGATATACGGCATCGCTTTTCGCCGCGGCGGCCTTGAGCTCCCTTACAACCTTCTCCTTGCCGGGCAGAATGCGGTAGTCGGCCTTCCAGCCGTTGTCAGGATCGATTCCCATGCGCCGCACCAGGTTGCCGTGCTCACGCTCCTCCCTGAGCCTCGCCTTCTCCTCCGGGGAGAGCTTCCTGAGCTCCGCGGGCGTCATGCGCTTCGTCTTTTCCCTTTCTGCCGAGCCGGCCTGGGGAAGATCGCGGATATGTCCGACACTGGCCATCACCTCGTACTCGCTTCCGAGGTAGCGGTTGATGGTCTTGGCCTTGGAAGGCGACTCTACGATGACGAGCGATCTGCTCATGTTGCGTGCTCCCGGGGCTTCCTGCGCCCTTTTCTTTTTTATTTTTCTGCTGTTCTTCCGGCATCCGGCGAAGGACGCCGCACTTATATAATAGAACTGAATTTTTTTAAAAATCAATACCCCTCAGGGAAAAGCCTCAGGAACGGAGCCTGGACACCGGCAGATGCCGGAGCATTCCCCGGATTGAGCCGCCTGCCCTGCTGTGCATGAAACGATCGAGAATGCCTCCGAACTTCTTCTTCCTGACTGCACGGAGCCGCCAGACGCTGTGCGTCTTCATCCTGCTGATGACATAGTCGTCAGAGGTCATGATCTCATCGATGAGATGGCGCTCAAGCGCCTCCTCGCCGAACCAGAACTCACCGGTCGCCACGCTGTCAATGTCGATGGCCGGCCTGTTGGACTTCACGAACTTCTTGAAATACGCGTGAATGTCGGAGAGCTGCTCCTCGAACTTCTTCCTCGCCGCCGGATCAGAATTGTCTCCAAACATCGAAAGAGTCCTCTTGTACTCGCCTGCGGTCTCCTGCTCGTAGTCGACGAGGAGCTTGTCGAGAAGGCGGTGGAAGTTCGGGAACTCGGCAACGACGCCGATTGATCCGACAATCGCGAACGGAGCCGCGACAATATGCTCAGAGGTGCAGGCCATCATGTAGCCTCCGCTCGCCGCGACACGGTCAACGCAGACCGTGAACTTCATCCCCGAGCGCCTGATGCGCATGAGCTCGGATGCGGCAAGGCCGTAATGCGGGACAGAGCCGCCCGGCGACTCAAGACGGAGCACCACCTCGTCGCCATTCCTTCCGACGGCAAGCACCGACGAGACGAGGCGCCTCAGGTCACGGACATCCGATGCCATCACGTCGCCCCTGAAATCCAGAATGAAGAGCCTCGGCTTCTTCTCTGCGGAGTCAAGGATCCTGCTGAGCTCATCGGTATCGTCAGCGCTGTCACTCCGAGCAGCCTGCTCCTCTGCGCCATCCTTCTCAGGAACAGCCTGGTCCTGCTCCTTCACGGAATCACCGGCCGCTGCAGCGCTGTCCTTATCCTCCGCGGCATCATTTTCCGGGAGCGGCTTCTTCTCATTTTTCGCGGACTCCTTCTCCGAAAGGGCCTTAAGGGCCTCCTTCAGCTTTTTAGTCTCCCCGGACTTCCTCTCCGCAGCGGCCTTGTCCCTTTTCTCCAGGAAATCGTCAAGGCACTTTCCCGACTCCTCATCGAGCATGCTGCGCCTCAGGCTTTCCGCCGCCTTCCGGTAGCTCTCGCTCTCGTTCCTGATGACGACCCGGCATGCGTCCTCCTCATCGCTGCCGCTCCCGCCTGCGGAGGAAACGCCCTTTGCGAAAACAAAGCCTACAGCAATGATGAACACGGCGAGGACGGTAACGGCCTCGAGCAGGAAGCCCAGATAGTCAACCAGCATCTCTTTCATTAATCACACCTTTCTGACAAAGAACAGCATCACGAAGGCTGCGGCGGCAAGCAGCAGATCCGCCGTGAAGACATAATCAAAACCGTAAAGCGCCGCAATGGACCCGGCCGTGACGCCTGCGGCCATCCCGCCGACTGCGGCGGAATTCGAGAAAAGAGTGGTTGCCTCGCCCGGGACGGAAGGGAGAAGCTCCTGGAAATACACCATGCCGATCCCGGCGAGGATGCCGATATACACGGCATTGAAGAACTGGGCCGCAAGAAGGAGGAAGGGGCTCGTGACGAAGAGCATCGTCACATAGAACAGCACCCCGCCGGACGCCGCGAGAATCATGAATGTCCTGATCCCGAGCCTTCTCGCGAACTTTCCGGTTACGAGCATCACAGGCATCTCGAGGAAGGCGGCCGTTCCCATCATGAAGCCTGAGAGCTCCGAGCTGTATCTGAGGATGTGGGTTACATACTGCGGCATGGCAATGAGGTACATGGTGTTCGAGGTCCACATCAGCGTGCAGGCGATGAAGAGCAGCATGACGTTCTTCTCGAATACCCTGTCCTTCTCTCCCTTTATGGAGGATCGATCCCTGGAGTCGCCCTTCGGCAGCAGGAAAAACGCCGCCGCGAATGTTATGAAATAGACGGCCGATGAGAGCAGGAAGAGCTTCCTGAAGCCGAAGTATCCCATGAAGGCAAAGGCGAGCGGCGGCCCCATGACCCAGGCGAGCGAGAACTGTATTCTCATTATCTGGAGGAACATCACCGGCTCGCGCCCGGTCCTCGCGCAGAACTCGCGCCCCGCGGCAAAAAGCTGCGGGGTTATGGAGGTGATGAAGCTCAGCATGAAGACGCCGAGCGTCGCGATGATCTCGTAGCTGTTCGACACCGAATACAGGATCATGGCGAAAAAACCCATGAGAGCCGAGATCAGGACTATGATCCTGCGGTTTCCGGTCCTGTCCGAGATGACGGCCAGGATTTGGCTCACGAGGATGCCGGCGCAGGCGTAGCAGGTGAAGTAGACGCCCACCTTGAAGGATGACACGCCGAGCTCATCCGAGAGAAACAGGGACAGCACGGGCGTAAGAAGGGATACCGCTATGCCGGTGAGAAGCACCAGCAGGCAGTATGACACGCTGTACCGGTCAACTTTGAATCCCAGACTCATTCCCCGCCGCCGGCAATCCTTACTGAGGTCTTGGAAAGCTCTATCAGGCCGGCCTTGAGAAGACCTCCGGCGGCTTTCTTGAACCTGCCCTTGCTCATATGGTAGGTTTTCTCAATTTCCGCGGGGGAGGCGCCGTCACCGACGCTGAGACTCCCTCCGTGCACGCGGAGGACCTCCATTACGGCCTCCGCGTCAGGGCTTCCGGCGCCGAAGCGGGACACCTCATGAACTCCGCGGCTGTCTTTCGAACGGGACGCCCTGTCCGCCCCCTCCGGGCTGCCGCCCTGCAGAGGCTGCGCTTCATCGCGGGCAGGACCTGACGCTGCCGGTATGACATCCGTGAGCCCGTCTGCCCTTATCCTGCTGATGATGCCCCAGAGCTTCTTTCCGGGCCTGAGCCCCTCGGGAACGGATCCCGAGTGCATGAGCGCCGTGAATCTGAGATCCGCCACGCACTTGACCCCGAGCCTTGTCCTCGCGTACGGGAAAAGCCTGACCCTGTCCCCCTCATGGAATGATGCCGGGGCCTTCGTCCTGAAGAACTTCTCGAAGTATTCCGTGGCGCACATGCGGTTCTCATGGTCAAGCCTGCAGTAGACCAGCACGGTGTCCCCGATCTCATGCTCCGAGACGCTGTCGGAGAAAGGAAGGAAAAGCTCCTTGGGGATGCCGTTGTCGAGAAAATATCCGAACCTGCCGGCTCCCTTCACCTCAAGCGCGGCGAGGCCGCCCGCCTCTACTCTCGGGCGCTTAGCGGTCAGGGTCACGCGGCCGTCGTCAAGGTATACCAGCGCATTGACGAAGGAGCCGACTCCGGCCCCCTCGGGCATCTGCGAGCGCGGGATGAAGGCGCTGGCACCTGACTCCTCATCATAGCGGAGAAAGCAGCCCTTCTCGTCCACCGAGACAATCGGAAGAGGACTTACCCTGCCAAACGGTACCATGGAAACCTCCGGAAGCGCATGAATGTGGAGAATAAGCCGGGATCCGGCTGAAACAGGGAGGTATTATAGACTGTAGGCGGTTAAAATCACACTTTTTATTGTTCTTGGGAAGAAATTTCCGGCAGAAGAGCTGCATCCCGGCACCTCCGCAAGGCCGGGACCGTAAAAAGGCTCCTCTCTTCCGGGAGGAGCCTTTCAGTCATCTGTATGACACATGAGGATACGGGCAGCCCGTCAGCATCCTCCGGTCGATACCAGGATCTGGGGGGTGTAGTCACCGTCTGCGGCCCTGTAGTAAACCCCGCACCGGTCCCTTTCGGCGGCGGTCAGGAAGTCCGCGCTGCGGGCTTTCTCCGGAGCGGTCTTCGGTATGAAGACCAGCGCGCTGTCCTCCGTTGCCCTGACAATCCACCAGGACTCATCCCCTGAGGCGCTGTCGGGGAGAATTGCATGCCCTGACTCGTTCCTTCTGCTCAGATCAACCGCGCCGGCGACAGAAAGACGGAACGAGTCACCGCTTACGGAGGACACGGGGTAGCCCATGTCAGTCACCCTGCCTGATGAACCCCTCGGGGCTTACAGCTGCCGCGGCATCAGAATCGGGAACCGGCTCGGAGCCGCAGGCCGGGCTTACGCAGACATACTCATCGCCCGGATGGAGCTTCCTTTTTGTGTAGATCATCTGCGCGGTTACCGCGATGGTTCCTGACAGGCCCCTTACGAGCGATGCGTTGGCGCCTGACATAAGATCAAAGTATTTGGGCGCAGCGGAAAGAGGGATAACGCCTATGGCTGCGACCAGCAGGGCCACTTCGATTAACGAAAAGCCTTTCTGCAGGAAATTCGAATGGTTTCGCATTTTGTACTCCTTTAAAAGACGCAGGTCTGTCTTTTATTTATTCAGGACATGCTGAGGCAGCGTGAATTTTCAGAGCACACCCCGAGATCTGCCGACTTCATTTCGAGTCAGAATCAGAATACCCCCGGATTTTTATAGTTATTTTTTCTTACTGCAATATTTTTGTTAAGTACATCACATTTTTAACCAACTGAGGGCATCATAGCATAGAATTGAGCCAACGCAAAATGTCACAGTTTTTAAAAGGCTGAAGACAGCTGTCAAACAGCATATGTATAAAATTTTCCGAAGATAATACAGTTTCAGAGAAATTATGCGGTATGCCTGCAGATGTAGTAAATGACAGCTGGATACAGCATCGAAAAACAGGGAGGGCAGGAAGTGAGCAATTGTAAGGAGAAAAAACTCCAGGGTCGGGGCAAAAAAAGGGCGCCCGCACGGACGCCCCTTACGAATTCTGTGTGCCGGATCAGACCGGCTCAGCGCGCTGAATTAAATCAGGCCCTGAGGAAGTCCAGGTGGACAACCTTTCCGTTGACAGGATGACGCTGGATAGCGACAACCTTGGTCTGGACGGTCTCGGTCTGATCACCGTTCTTGATGTTCAGGGTTACGGGTTCCTTGTAGAAAGCATCGAACTGCTGTGCAATGAAAATCTTGTCATGATCGAGAGAGATGCTGACAGCATCCTTCCCGCCGCCGTATACAACGGCAGGAACCTTGTTCTCACGACGCTGGCGGCGGCTCGCACCTTTCCCAAGGTCTGTGCGAATTTCTGCATCAAAAGTATAAGCCATCTTAAAACTCACAAAAAAAATTAAAAAATCCCCTTCCGGGGCCTGTTTGCTTCATCCGATTCAGGAACGGGCGTCACTGACGCCGCATTAGCCCTTTCAATGCGACCGTTGAAAGGACGCGGGGATTTTACCGGAATATTACATTCATATCAAGTATTGGCGCGGATCTGCTGATATGTCTGTCCTTCATGCCCGGGAAGCGCCGCCGGCGGGACAGCATTCAGTTCTGCCATTATGGCTCAGCGGGCTTACTTTCTGCTAAAATGGGCGAGTTTGATCCAGGCCATTGAAAAGGCCGGAAACCAAGAGGTCAAGATGAATAGACTTTCAAAAACCGTTCTTTCGGCAGCGGCCGGAATCATGCTCGCCTCCCTGGCTCCTTCTGTATCAGCTGAAGAAGCTACAGGAACCGGCATACTGCGCCCCGCAGGATTTTCCAAGGAGGAGATCGAGACAATAGTCCACGATTACCTGCTTGAACATCCGGAAATCATACTTGAGGTAACCCAGAAGCTGAAGGCCGACCAGGGCGAGTACCAGGCGCGCGCCGACAGGAAGCTCATCGAGTCCCAGTACGATGCCATCTTCAATGACCAGAGGGACGGCACCTCAGGTGCCCCGGCCGACAAGGCAAAGACCGTAATCGTCGAGTTCTTTGACTACGACTGCGGCTACTGCAAGAAGACCAAGCTGCTCATTCTGCAGTACCTCAAGAAACACCCGAGCGATGTCCACTACATCTACAAGGAGTTCCCGATCCTCTCCGACGAGTCGGTCTACGCTGCCCGCATCGCCATGGCCATCCAGCACCTCTACCCCAACAAGTACGTCATATATCATAACGATCTCATGACCAGGGCAGACAAGATCAAGAACACCAAGGAAGTTGATGATCTGGTAACAAAGCTCGGCATGGATCTCGCCAAGGTCAAGGCCGAGGCAGACAGCGACTACGTGGAGAAGAAGATTGCGGACAACGAGCGCCTCGCCCGCAACATGGGCCTGAGCGGAACGCCCGCCTACATCATCAACGGACGCGTAATCCGCGGAGCTCCTACCTCGATGTACCAGCTCGAGAAGCTCATCAGGGGCAGCGTGCAGTAGCCTGTATCACTCCCGGAATAATCAGCGGCACCGCCCATGTGGCGGTGTTTTTGTTTCAGCCCAGTGAGCTGCCGGATTTTCAAACACAGATCACACAAAGCAGCTAAATACCGGACAGAATCAAAAAAGTCATTGCGAAAATCCTGACGGAGTATTAGAATTGCTCCTGTTTTCAGTCATGGGGCCTTTGCAGGTTCTCCAGTATCGGCTGTCAGGGCAGGGGATCAGGTCCGGAAGGAAGCAGTCCACCCTGATATGCCGAGTACAGGATGCGCTTGTGAAGGTCCCACCTTTTTTAAATGACCGGGCCATTTCCGAAATAATAGTCATCAGCAGCATCACATTCAGATCTGAGACGGTATTCATGATTCCGCCGGAGCATGGCCGGACTGTCCGCTCCCGGCCATTCTGGCCTGCCACGGCAACAGCCGCGGCATGACGGCGTCAGATCATGCCGTGCTTCCAGCCTGATGCAAATTCTGGCCGCGGTTTACTCGTACCACCTGTCAAGCCCTGCCGAGGAGTCGAAAATCTCCCCGATTTTCGGCACCAGGGGCTTCACGCCGATCTTTTCCGCAGCGCTGACGCTTCTCTTCACAGAGTCGTTCCAGGTGTGCACGGCAAGGGGATATGCGCCCCAGTGAATAGGAATGAACCTCGCGGGAGCAAAAAACGAGGCGGCCTTTGCCGTTTCCTCCGGGAACATATGGTAGTCCGGCCAGCTCTCGTCATACTGCCCGTTCTCGATGAACGCTGCGTCAAACTTCACTGCGCTGAATTTCTTCGCAATACCCTCAAGGTGATCTCCCCACGAGGTGTCGCCGGAGTAGTAGACCGCCCTGCCGCCGCTCTCGGCCACATAGCCGGTCCAGAGCGTGCGGTCGGCATCAAAGAGCCCGCGTCCTGACGCATGCCTCGCCGGAACCAGAGTCACCGTGACATTGCAGGCACGCCCCATTTCCGGAGCCTCTCGCCGACCCCGAGCGGAGTTACGAATTTCACTCCCCTTCCGGCAAAATACATGGCTGCCTTCCTGTCAAGATGATCATAGTGATCGTGCGAGATGAGGATGGCGTCCGGAAGCGGGATCTCCTCCATTGATGCTGCCGGCTTCTGGAAGCGGTGCATCATGACCGGGATCGGCGAGACGCAGTCCGAGAAGACCGGATCGGTCATGAGGAATGTCCCCGCAAGGTTCATGAGCACTGTGGAATGTCCGAGCCACATATAGCGGAAAGAGTCCTTTCCGGCGAGGAATGACGCAAAATCAGGCCTGACGGAAGGAAGAGGCTTCTCCGGGTGAAAGGCCTTCTCGTCAAACACCATCCGGAGGAGCTTTCCAGCTGTGCCGCCGGGGCTTCTCATGGGAACCGCGTCGTAAAAGCGGCCGGTCTCCGGATCATAGTGGTCAGACTTCGTGTAGACAGGAAATGATGTCATGTCAAAAACCTCTGTGGCAAGCGCGAGATAAATGACGCCTGCCGCAATAACTGCGGAAACAGCCAGGAAAATCTTCTTAAGCATCGGAAGCCCCCGCGCAGTGCCTGCGCATAACTACGGAAAGACGCCAAAATGGTGGTACGGCTGATTTTAGGCTGAATTTGCCGGATGGCAAATGATATATATCTATGGTGAGGTATTACCGGAGGCTATAGCCCCGGAAGGCCGCTGCTGTCAGCTGCTGCAGCGGCCTCAGGGAAGGCTATTCCCCGGGATTTGCCGCCGGGTTCCTTGCAACGGCGTAGTTCTGGGCCATGTTCCTCATGAAATGATCCATCAGCACCAGGGCGACCATGGCCTCGGCAATGGGGACTGCCCTTATGCCGACGCAGGGATCATGCCTGCCGCGGGTCACGATCTCAGTCTCCTTCCCGTCTTTGGTCACGGTGGCTCCCGGGATCATGATGCTCGAGGTCGGCTTCAGGGCGATTCTTGCTACAATGTTCTGCCCGGTGCTGATTCCGCCGAGGATGCCGCCCGCGCGGTTGGTCCTGAATCCGTCCGCATACATCAGATCGCGGTGCTCCGAGCCCTTCTCCGTGATTACCCCGAAGCCGTCTCCGATCTCGACGCCCTTCACTGCGTTTATGCCCATGAGGGCCGAGGCGAGATCCGCGTCAAGCCTGCCGAACACCGGCTCGCCGAGCCCGGCGGGAACGCCTGATGCCTCGACAAGAAGCCCGGCGCCTATTGAGTCGCCCTCCTTCCTGAGCTCCCTTATGAGCTCCTCTGCCTCGCTGACCTTCGAGGCGTCAAGGAAGTTGAACTCGTTGTTCCTCACCTCGGAGAAGTCGATGGTCTCTGCCTTCACCTGCCCGATCTGGTACAGCCCCGCATGAATGTCCGTGCCGAAATGAAGCTTCAGGTACTTCTTTGCAATGGCTCCCGCAGCGACCCGCATGGCAGTCTCGCGGGCCGACGCCCTGCCGCCGCCCCGGTAGTCGCGTACGCCGAACTTGAGGAAATAGGTATAGTCAGCGTGCCCGGGGCGGAACTTGTCCATGATGTCGGAGTAGTCGCCGGAGCGCTGGTTGGTGTTCTCGATAAGGAGCCCTATGGGAGTGCCTGTCGTGACCCCCTCGAAGACTCCGGAGAGGATCCTCACCTGATCCGGCTCGCGCCTCGGCGTCGCGAACCTTGAGGATCCCGGACGGCGCCGGTCGAGATCCGGCTGAATGTCTTCCTCTGAAAGAGGGAGCCCTGCCGGGCAGCCGTCGATGACAGCTCCCAGAGCCGCTCCGTGGCTCTCACCGAAGGTTGTTACGCGGAAAAGCTCGCCGAATGAGTTGCCAGCCATAAAGATACTCCCACAAAAGAGCAGAGGGAGAAGGCTCCCCCTGAACATGAATAAAGAGGCGCGTCCTGTCTCAGCGCGCCGCGACGGCAGGATCAGGCAAGGAACCTGTCCCTGAACTCAGCTGCCTCGTCCCTGGTCATATAGAACACGCCGCTGCCGCCCTTCTTAAGCTCCGCGAGATGGAAATCCCAGTCATACTGGTCCATCAGGTTGTAAACGGAATTGCCGACCTCAATCAGCAGCACGCCGTCATCCGCGAGATGCTCCGGAGCCTCACGGATGATGCGCCTCGTGATGTCGAGTCCGTCCTCACCCGAGCCAAGGGCTATCCCTGGCTCGTAGGAATATTCCTTCGGCATGTCGCCGAGATCCTCGGCGTCCACATAAGGAGGATTGGAGACAATAAGATCGTATCTGACCGAGGGATCGATGTTCTCATAGAGATCGGAGAGGATCGGGAAAACCGACTCCTCGCAGCCGAAGCGGCCGATGTTGATCCCGCAGACCTCAAGGGCCTCCGCCGAGATGTCAGCAGCGTCGACATTCACCTGCTGCCCGTAGCGGAGTGCCGTCGCAATCGCGATGCAGCCCGAGCCGGTGCAGAGGTCAAGCACATTCTCCGGATCGTGCGGAAGGATCCCCTCAAAACCGCTCTCTATAAGCTCACCGATCGGGGATCTCGGCACGATGACCCTCCTGTCAACATAGAAGGGAAAGCCGCAGAACCAGCCGGTATTGGTGAGGTAGGCAAGCGGGATCCTCTCCTCGATTCTCCTCCGCACAAGCTCCGCAATCTCAGCGCGCTCCTCCGGAGTGCTGAGGGCTCCCGCAAAATGGCCGAGATCCGAAAGCTGTAGTCCCATGACATGGGCAACGGTCAGCTCCGCCTCGCCGAGGGGATCAGGCGAGCCGTGCCCGTAAAAAATGTCAGATGAATCGTAGGTCTTCATGACATAGCGCTCGAGATCAAGCGCGGTCCTCATGGACTCTATGCCTGCCTTCACCTTTTCGAAATCTATGGACATCCAGCCACCTCGCATAAGAATAACCCGGATGATTATACCAGCAGAAGCGGCAGGCTGAGACCGTGAAAAGGAAGGAAAGAAAGAAAGAAAGAAAGAAAGAAAGAAAAGAAAAGAAACGAACAGAACAGGAGAGCCGGCGGAGCCGCAGAAGGGGCTGCCAGCAAACCGGCAGGCAACCGCTGCCGGACAGAGGGGAAATGTGTCAGAACATCGCGCCGCCGGCGGACAGCTCGGAAATCTTGCCGTTCACCTCGTTTACGACTGACTGGTGGCATGCATCAGACGACGGGGCTGCAACCAGCCTGCCGCTGTCGAACATGAAGCCGCCCTTCCCGCTGATATAGAGCCTTCCCCTGAAGAAGGTCTTGACGTACTTAGCTACCTGAAGAGGGATGTATTTCTTGAATATTCTCATGGCGAAAGTCCCCGGCAATGCCAAAAAGTCCGATGCACCGTGCATCAGTGTAATTCTGCAGCATAAAAGGGGAAGATACAACACTGCGCTTTCATGATCGTGAATAAGCTCGTAATAATCAAATTTAAATCGCCCCTGAATGCCCTCCGGAAATTTTTTGGAGGAAACATCCCCAGCCGGCCTGGCCAGGTGCGCAGTCATTATCAGATGCGAAAAAGGCCGCGTCAGGGACGCGGCCTTAGTACTGACTGGGTCTTAATGCAAAGCCCTGTGGCTATTTGGCCTCTGCGGCAGGAGCCTCATCCTCCGCTGCCTTTGCAGCGGGAGCGGTGCCCTCATCGCTTACGCCGAGCTTGCTCTCCTCGGCCTGGCGTGCCTTGATCTCAGCCCTGAGCTGCTCGATGCCCGTAACCTCATGGTCGGTTACAAGCCCCCACTTTACGAGGTCAACGTCGAACCTGGGCATGATGTATACCGTGCTGACATGGCTCGCGATAACGAGAACAAGCGCATACGGAAGAGCCATCTTCATCATCCTGAGGTAGGAAAGCCTGATGAGCGGGGCAAGCGCTGAGGTCAGGAGGAAGAGGAACGCAGACTGGCCGTTCGGGGTGATGATTGACGGGATGTTGGTTCCGGCGTTGACGGCAATCGCCATGTGCTCGAACTGGTCAAGGGAGATGACATTTGCCGCATAGGCGTGCAGGCACTGGGTCATGAAGAGGGTGCCGACGAACACGTTGTCGCTCACCGCGGAAAGAAGTCCGTTCGCGAAGAACAGGACGGAAAGCTGGTGGGTCTCGTCCTGCATGCTGAAGATAAGCTTTGCTACAGGTCCGAAGAGGTCATTCGAGCTGATGACTGCGATGATGGCGAAGAATACGCAGATTACGCAGACAAACGGCATGTTCTCGGTGAATGCCTTGCCGATCTCGCCCTCGCTGGTGACGCCGCAGAAGGAGCTGACGAGGATGATTACGGAAAGGCCGATCATGCCGGGGACAGCAAGGTGGAGCGCAAGCGCGAGGACCAGCCAGACGCAGGCGATGCCCTGGATGATGAGCTTCGCCTTGTCCTTGGTGGTCATCTGGGAGTTGGTCTGGTCGTTGTAGTCCTTAAGGATCTTGAATACAGACTCGGGGATCTTCTCTCCGTAGCCTAGAATCTTGAAGCGCTCGACCAGGACGCAGGTGATAAGTCCGAAAACCAGGACAGGAAGGGACACAGGGAGCATTCTGAAGAAGAACTCGCCGAACTCCCAGCCGGCGTGCTTGCCGATGATGAGGTTCTGCGGCTCGCCTACGAGAGTGCAGATTCCGCCGAGCGCAGTGCCTATTGCGGCATGCATCATGAGCGAGCGGAGGAAGGCCCTGAACTGGTGGAGGTCATTGCGCTGCTGCTTGGCGGCCTCGCTCTCCGGGGCCGCGCTGGATGACGATACGACCTTGTTGTAGATGGTGTAGAAGCCCATCGCGATGGAGATGATTACTGCAAGGACGGTAAGAGCGTCAAGGAAGGCGGAAAGGAATGCCGCGCCCCCGCAGAAGATGAGCGACAGCGCGATCTTGTTCCTGACAGAGCAGAGGATCTTGGAGAAGGAGAAAAGCAGCAGGCTTCTTACGAAGTAGATTGCCGCAACCATGAACATCAGGAGGAGAAGGACGTCCACGTTGCCGAGGATTTCCTTGTAAACCTCCTCAGTCGACGTCATTCCGATGAAGAGGGCCTCGATGGTAATCAGTCCGCCCGGCTGCAGGGGGTAGCACTTGAGCGCCATGGCCAGGGTGAAGATGAACTCTATGATGAGCGCCCATCCGGCCGTGAAGTGAGCCCAGTAGACTGCCTCGGCGGAGCCTCCGAAGATGGATGCCGAGAAGAAAATCAGCGGATTGATTACGAGGAAGAGCAGAGTGGTGAATTTGTACCACACAGGAGCCGAGCCGAGGAAGTTCGCGGAAAGCGAACGCATTACCCCGTTCGAGCTGGCGTCGACGTTTGACATTTTGTAAGAAAACCTCACTAGGGAAGAAACGTGCAGGAGCTTCTGCAGTTCCTTCAGGACATAACACCGCAGCTGTTTACGGCCAATATGCAGTAACGGCTGATTGCGAGGGTTTTCATGTCAGGTGAACGGTCAGTTAGCCCGTCCACCCGGCTCCGGAACCGTCAGGGTACCTGACGGCCGATCAGGAGCCTGCAATAGAACCAGCTGTAAACAGTAACGAAACGCCGCTATTTTCTCATTTATTTAAAAGATCTCAAACAGCTTTATTGCTCTAAGGCAAAATAGGAGCAAATAGCCCCTGCTGTCCGGAGTCAGGCTCTCCTTCGCCGAGCCCGGGGAATACTGCCCTCATGACCGCCCTGCCGGTCCCCGTCCTGAAATGCCTCACGTACATCTCCGAGACTGATGAAAGCGGCAGGCTCTGCTCGACGGCATTTGCGATGCAGTCAGCCTCGATGAGGATCCTCCAGTCCTGCCCTTCCACTCCCTCATAGGTGTGGTGGTGCGAGACAAGGAAGACGATGCGGTCAGTGAGATCGGGAGGAAGCCCGCTTCCGCGGAAAAACTCCCGCGCCATTGCCCCGCCCCTCTCCTCCTGCATTCTCGCATCGCATTTTCCGGTCTCTTTCCGGAGCGACGGGCAGGCAATATCATGCACGACCGCAGCGTACTCAAGGGCAAGCTGCTCACTCTCCGTGAGCCCCTCGCTCATGCCGATGGCATGCGCATAGCCCCAGACCTTCATGAAATGCTCGTCATCATGAGGGGTCCCGCCTCCTGTGAGAAGAAGCTTTACGATGGCCTCGCTTACTGTCATGGAAATCACCTCCGCTGCCTGCAGCCGAAATTTACCGCCATTGAGAAGGAATGATAACGGAAGCGCACCCGCCATGCAGGCACACCTGAACTGATGCAGTGAGGAACAATTCGGCCGGAGGCCGGGGACAGGTGAATATACCGCGCATCAGGCTGTGCCCGCACGCGGCTTCTTGGATTCTGCCGGAGGCAGAGCGGATGTCAATCCAGGGAGGATCTTTCTACGGAGAACGAGCCGTCCTCGCCTTTCTTCAGGACATATATGTCGGAATAGCCGAAGCCCTTGCAGGATCCGGCCCCGCAGAGCTCGTCGACCAGCAGCTCGACAAGCGGAAGGTGGCTTACAACAAGAGTGTTGCCGGTAAGCTCCCGGAGCTCGTCAGCAACCTTGACCGGATCCCCGGAAGGCTTCAGCATCTCAGTGTAGATGATCTTCCCGTGCTTCATCGAATGGAAAGTCTCGTCAAGAGTCTCTCTTGCTCTCAGCTTGGTGCTGCAGTAAACATGATCGAAGACCGGGTTGTTCGTGAACATCTTCGCGAACTTCTCCCTGGCCTCAGCCCTTCCTGCTGCAATCAGAGCACGGTCTCCGCTGCTCCCGGGCGTAGCCTGGGCCTCACCGTGCCTCATTATTACCAGCATCTGTGTCTCCTTCTCAGACAAAATTTCACCGGCCGGACAAAAGGTCCGGCCGAACAAGCCGGTCAGGCATCCTGACCGGGTTCCGGGGGAAGAGGCCGCACGGCCTGCATGGCAGAATACCGGCACTCTGCCTGCGGCACACCTCAAAAAAAAGTACGGGAAATACCCCGCGGGGAAAATCTCCGGCGCGGCACTGTAAAAATCCCTGTGCTGTCCCAGCCGTCACGCGGTTTCATGCAGACGGACGGCGGGACACCACAGCTGCCTCCGCCGCTCTTCCGCACCGGCAGATCAGGCTCTGGGACAGCTCCGGACTGTCTGTATATTTTACCAAAAAGCCGGCCTGAAATTTTTGAACATCTTCTAAAAGCGGACAAAACACTGTGCATCAGGGACACCCGGCATCGCGTGAAACAGCCCCGGAAATAAGACATCAGTCAGAAAATCTGAGCCCCGCGGCCGGTCAATATTTCACTAATTGCGAAAATACGCATATAATAGGCCGCATTTTAATACCACCAAAGTCCGACGTCCCTCTGCCGGAACAGGCGAAAGGCCGGAACGGGGACAGAGCGGAGCTGGAACCGGGAAGCCTCAGCCGCGGCGCCGGTGTTTTTTAACTGAAATATCATTCAGAGGCATCAGGGATGCCGTTCTGATGAAAATTTTCCGGATACGAGATGAACAGAGAAAAGGTTCAGGAGGTCAGGCAGTTCCTGGCTAAGAGAGTTATCGGCCAGCCCGATCTGGTCGACGGGCTTATGCTCGCGCTTCTGGCGGACGGCCATATAATCGTCGAGGGACCTCCCGGACTCGCCAAGACCCGTGCCATCAAGGAGCTCGCGAAATGCGTGGAGGGATCCTTCCACCGCGTGCAGTTCACGCCTGATCTTCTCCCTGCCGACATCACCGGAACTGATATCTATCATCCGGAGGACGGCTCGTTCGTCTTCCAGCCCGGCCCGATTTTCCATCACCTGCTGCTCGCTGACGAGATCAACCGTGCCCCCGCGAAGGTGCAGAGCGCGCTTCTCGAGGCCATGGCCGAGCACCAGATCACCATCGGCCGCAAGACCTACCGCCTGCCGGATCTCTTCCTCGTTATGGCCACCCAGAACCCCATCGAGCAGGAGGGAACCTACCCGCTCCCCGAGGCGCAGCTCGACAGGTTCATGCTCCACATCAAGATCGACTACCCTGATGCCCAGAGCGAGCTCGAGATCCTGAGGCTCAACAGCGACGAGGCCGTCGGTCAGGTCAACATTGATGCGCCGCGCCTCACCCAGAGCGAGCTCTTCAGCGCAAGGAACGAGGTCAGCAGGATAGAGATCAGCGACAGCCTCGAGCAGTACATCGTCAGCATCGTCATGACAACCAGAAACCCCCAGGTCTACGACTCCGATCTCGGCAGGTGGCTCAGCTACGGCGTGAGCTCCAGGGCCTCCATAGCCCTCGCGCGCTGCGCGAAGGCCAGGGCCTGGCTCTCGAGCAGGAACTACGTCACGCCGGATGACATCCAGATCTGCGCATATCCTGTCCTCCGCCACCGCCTGGTGCTCAGCATGGAGGCAGAGGCTGACAACGTCACCCCGACCGACGTAATCGAGAAGCTCCTCAAGCTCGTAGCGGTATCATGAAGAGAATCGAGCTGTCGATCGAGGAGCTGATGAGGGCGCCTGTCACGGGCGTCCTGCTCCCCGCGTCGCGCACCAGGAACCAGCATTTCGGGTTCCACATGTCCTCGTCAAAGGGAAAGGGCATGGAGTTCTCCGAGGTGCGTCCCTACCTTCCGGGCGACGACGTGCGCCATATCGACTGGCGCATAACCGCCAAGACCGGAAAGCCCCATACCAAGCTGTTCCGCGAGGAGCGAGACAGGTGCGAGTACATCCTGCTTGATCTCTCGCCCGCCATGTACTTCGCGTCCCGCGGGCAGCTCAAGGCAAGGGCCGCCACGCTCATTGCCGCGTCAGCCGCCTGGACCGCCTTCGCCGCGAAGGACAAGGTCGGCTGCCACATCATCATGCCGGACGAGCTCGAGAGCCTTCCGCCCTGCGGCACCAGGAAGGATATTCTCCGGATCCTGAAAATGATGCACCGCTGCTACGAGACCGGCCTCCGCCGCGCCAGGACCAGGGTGACCCTCGAGTCATCCCTCCGCTACCTCTGCCGCAGCATCAGGCCAGGCAGCGTCGTGCACATCATCAGCGACTTCTTCTCCATGAGCGATGCCGCGTCGCTGTGGCTCAAGCGTCTCAACAAGCTCCACATTGTCTATGCCTACCAGGTGTTCGACCGGCTCGAGGTGGAGCTCTCGGGACGCGGCTCCCTCCTCATCGACAACGGAGCAGAGATCGGCTACATCACCTCGGACGACAGCAAGTTCAGGCAGGACTATTCCCAGATCGGGCTCCACCGCATGCAGACGGTATCGTCCATGCTGAAAAGCTCGTCATCCCGCTATTTCGGCATCGACGTCTCGAAAGGAGTCCCGGAGTGAACGGCATCGGAAACAGCATCGGGCGCTCTCTCGAGCTCAAGGATATCGTACTTACCTCGGCCCCTTCCGGAAACGAGTGGATCTGGTGGGCCGCCGCGGCTGCGGCCATTGTCCTTGTCGCGGTGCAGCTGCTCCGCGCCGTGCCCTTCTCGCATGCCCGCAGGGAGCTCCGCAGGATCAGGAAAAGCAGCAGCTTCCCCTCGGACATGAACTTCTGGCTCAAGAAATACGCCATGATTTTCTTCGGCAGGGAAGCCTGCGCCGGCCTGCAGGGCGCCGCCTGGCTTGAGTTTCTCGACATGAGGGGAGGAACGGACTTCAGCGACAGCCTTAAAATCTGGGACGAGATGATCTACGGCGGAAGGATCATGACCGAAAGCGAGAGGAAGGAGCTCTACCGCGAGTGCCGCAGGTGGCTCCGGAGAATCGAGAGGAGAAAGCTATGGTATATCTGACCCATCCGGTCCTTCTCGCCCTGATCGCGCTGCCTCTCGTCATCTATTACCTGCTACCCTCCGGGAAGCGCAGCGAGACGCCCATCAGGGTTCCGACCATACCGCTTCTCAAAAGGAAGGTGAGAAGGGGCTCGAGGTCGGTGTTCATCTCGGCGTTCCTCACGTTCGCCGCCCTCGTCCTTGCCGCTGCAAGGCCGGTGCAGACCCTGCCAGAGCTTGAGGTCAGGACCAGCGGCCACAATTTCGTGCTCGCTGTCGATCTCTCGGCAAGCATGACCCTCGGCGACATGCAGTCTGATGACGGCAGTGAGATCTCGCGCATCGACGCGGTTAAGGCTGCGCTCGCCAGGTTCATCAGCCTCAGGCCGGATGACCGGATTGCCCTCGAGGCATTCGGCGATCATGCCTACATGATGAGCCCGCTGACCTCCGATCATGAGCTGCTCCTCAATTTCGTGAAGGAGCTCGAGCCGGGGCTCGCCGGCGCGCTCTCCTCGACAGGCGAGGCAATCTCGCTCGGCGTCACGACGCTCGCAAGGCAGACCTCCGGCGGCAAGGGAGTAATCATCCTCGTCTCGGACGGGCGCGACACCGTCGGCGCCACGCCGCCTGCGGCAGCGGCGGGATTCGCGAAGTCCAGGGGAATTACCGTCCATACCGTCGGGCTCGGCTCCGCCGGAGGCCAGGACAGCGGCAACTCGCTTGACGAGGGTGATCTCAGGGACGCGGCATATATCACAGGCGGAAAATATTTCCGGGCCACCAGCGCTGATCTGCTCTCGACCATATACGGCAACCTCAGCGGCATTGAGGCCAGTGACAGCGGGGACCACTACTACACTCCGACAGAGGAGCTCTACTGGATCCCCCTGCTCGCCGCACTTCTGCTAGGCTTTCTGACAGCTGTACTCATCAGGTGGCATCATGGCTGATTTCGTGCTGACCAGACCCTATTTCCTCCTCCTGCTGCTCCTGCCGCTCCTGATGAAGTTCATCAGGTTCAGCGGCCGCTACCGTCACCAGACCTTTGTGAAGCAGGAGATAATCGACTATTTCGCCGACGAGCGCGTCAGGAAGAAAAAGAAGCTCCGTGTCCTCTTCCTGATCCCATGGATCATCGGCTGCATTGCCCTCTCCGGGCCGACCCTGGTAGACCGTGAGCATGCCGAGTACAGGAGCGGCGAGACCTGGGTATGGGCAATAGATCTCTCGAACTCCATGCTCTCAGATGACGTCAAGCCGTCACGCTACCTGCATGCCCGCTACACCCTGACGAAGCTCCTCGGCGAGACACCGTCCGACATCAAGATCGGCATCGTGGTCTTTGCCGGATCGGCTTACGTCCTGGTGCCCCCCACGGATGACCACCAGGCAATCAGGAACTACCTGAAGGATCTCGATCCGTCCGTAATGCCCGTTCAGGGCTCGAACCTCGCCTCGGCCCTTGAGGTCTCGAACAAGGTCCTTGACGGCATCTGCGGCAACGTCCTCTTTGTCACTGATGACGTGAAGGACTCTGACACCGCTGACTACATGGCGGCGCTCATCAACAACAGCTGCAACAGGTATTTCATGGACATTGTCGGCACGGTCTACGGCTCGCCGATGAAGAAGAGAAACGGGGAGCTCGTGAAGACCCCTGACGGCAGGGTCGCTCTCTCAAGCACCAATTTCAGCAACATCTCCGCGCTCTCGAAGGCAGCCGGGATGCTGGTGTTCCACCAGGACAGCGAGGCTGACATCGCCTCTGTCTACCGCCATTCGGTGAAGGAGCAGGGAGCCGGGGCGAAGAACTATTTCAGGACAGCGGACATCGGCTACTACCTGATTTTCCCGCTGCTCATCCTGGCGGTCTTCTTCAAGAGGGGGATCATCCTCTCCGTTGGAATAGCGCTTGCCGCGCTGCAGCTCGTGCTTGCTCCTGCTCCTGCCTTTGCCGGAAACAGCGAGGGAATGAAATATTTCGAGGAGGGAAAGTTTGACCTTGCCGCAAGGGAATTCACCGACGAGTTCTGGATCGGGAACTCCTACTACAAGGAGCAGCGCTACTACCAGGCTGTCGAGCATTACGAGAAGGCCGGCAACTCGGTCGAGGTTCTCTACAACCTCGCGAACGCCTACGCCAAGACCGGCGATCTCGACAACGCGATGATGCTCTACCAGCAGGTCATAGAGCAGAACCCGCCGTTCAGGCTTGACGCCGAATACAACCTTGATCTCGTGAAGGATGCCATCGAGGCCGATAGGAAGCGCGACAGCCAGAGGAAAAGCGGCAGCGCTGACGCCGGCATCACCTCCGAGGAGGGAGTCATGACAAGCGATCTCACTTCCTGCGACAAAAACGGGGAGTGCGTCCCTGCGGAGCGCTCTCCGTTCGTCAGAAACCGTCTTGAGCTTCTCAGGAAGAGAAGCGGAATAACTACGGGGCCCGCGGAAAAATGGTAAGAAAGATACTGCTTTTCATTGCTCTCGCCGTGCTGCTCTCCTTCAGGGCCTCAGCAGGCGTTGAGATCCATGTCGACCGCGAGAGGATTCACGCGGGGGAGAGCTTCCAGCTCTTCATCCGCATTCCAGGAAACTTCCAGGCGAAGGATCTCGACACGAGGCCTCTCGGACGGGACTTCTCCATCGGAAAGGTCGAGTTCTCCCGCGCGAAGGACTCCCGTGGACAGTACTCGCAGTGGACCATACCGCTCACCACCTCCCAGACCGGAAACCTCAAGATCCCGTTCATGAAGATCAGGAAGCGCGACGTAACGCCGCAGATGGACATCCGCGTCTACCGGCCGTCACGCTTCGGCTCCAAGGATCTGCCGCGCCTTATTTCAGTCAAGATGCCAGGCTCGAGATTCGTGACCGGCCAGTCGATCCTCTACCAGACGACAGTCAGGCACTACCCGGGCGTTGACATAAGCACCATCTCCCCTCCTGACGCACCCGGCGCCTCGGTCCACCAGATCGGGACGGACGAGACCGGCGGCATTCTTGACGGCGACACCTACATCACGACAACCAGGAGGAACTACTCCGTCTCCTTCAGCCGGCCGGGCACGTACCGCATCACCGGCCCGGTGGTGACCGGCATGAGGGAGGCCGATGAAGGACAGGTCAGCTTCGTGCAGAACTCCAATCCCGAGGCGGCCGAGGTCGTCATCGCTGAGCCGAAGGGGACTGAGCCCGGAAGCTACCAGACCACGGCAGACAAAATCACCGCGGAGACCGTCTGGTACCCGAAATCCGGCACGGTCGGTGTCGGCGAGCCCATCATGGAGGAAATCACCATCACAGGAGAGGGAGTATCCGCGAGGGATCTTCCGGTAATCTCCATGATCGAGTCGCCGGTGTTCCAGACCTACAAGGACAGCTCAATGACCACCGAGGAGATCCAGGGCGGGAAGATTGTGAGCAGGATAATGTACCGCTACATTTACATTCCCACCCGCCAGACCAGCTTCCGCTTCAGCAGCGAGCAGTTCGGCTGGTACGATCTCGGTGCCGGAACGGTCAGGACCATCACCCTGCCCGCGCCTGACATCTCCATAACCGGCAGCGGAGAGGTCAGAAGCGACACTCTCGCAATAGACAGCAAGGCGAAGCTTGTGCTGAAGGCCGCTCTCGGCGTCGTGATCTTCCTCATTCTGGTCTGCATCATCTACCTCCTCTGCCTTGAGAGGATAATCCCGGCTGACAGGATTGCCGAATACTTCAGGGACAGGAAAGCCGTGAGGACCCTCAGCAGGGAGTTCAGCACCACCGATCCGAAGAAGACCTACACGCTCCTTCTCGAATGGGCCAAGCTCCGCTACGGCGGAAAGGTCTGCTGCCTCACAAAACTTCCCGCATATCCTGAGTGCCGCGAGGAGATAGACTCGCTTCTCGGCGCGGTATTCGACAGGAAGCATCAGAAGAAGTGGGACGGAAGAGCTCTCCGGGAAAAACTGGCACTGATCACAAAAAAAATCCGACCTGAAGAAAAAAAATACAGTCTCAATCCGGGGGCTTTTTAAAATTTTGAGCCAGTAGGAATTTTGCGTCAGAAGGCATGTCCGGCCCGCTCATTCTCATGTTAGAATCTCACGCTAACAAGGGAACGGCTTAAGCCGGCACCCTGAAGTCCATGGGGCTGGAATGACTCCGGCCCGCAGAGGATGAGGTTCGCGGCACCGCCGGCCGTGCTGGGCAGGTTCTTAGAAGGGGAACACATTATGTACTCATTTGTGGCAAGACAGCCGATCCTTGATACGAAGCAGAAGACGGTTGCCTACGAACTGCTGTTCAGACAGGGACTTACCAATGCCTTCCCGAAGATCAGCTCGGAGCAGGCCACCACGACCCTCATTTCAGAGCAGTTCCTCAACCAGCCGCTCGAGTCCCTGGTCGGCAAGAGCCTCGCCTTCATCAATTTCCCCTACTCGATGCTTGTCGGCGGCGTCGCAAGCTGCCTTCCTGCAGACCAGGTCGTCATCGAGATCCTTGAGGACGCAACCCCCGATGACGTCCTGCTCAATACCGTCAAGGAAATGAAGGGCTCACATTTCAGGCTTGCCCTGGATGACTTTGTCATGGGCAGCGAGTGGGAAAGGTTCCTGCCGTACATCGACGTCATCAAGTTCGACTTCAGGATCTCGAAGCACTCCGACATCGCTGACTACATAGCGAACCACAGGGAGGCATACCCCAAGCTCAGATACCTCGCCGAGAAGATCGAGACCAACGAGGAGTTTGAGGAAGCCGTGAACATGGGCTGCTCGCTCTTCCAGGGCTACTTCTTCAGCCGCCCTGAGATCGTCAGGCAGAAAGCGCTCACCGACAACCAGGTGACCATCACCCAGCTTCTGAGCGAGGTTATAAGGGACGACATCGACTACGACAAGATCGAGATGATCCTCAACCGTGACATCTCCCTCTCGTACAAGCTGCTGCGCTACGTCAACAACGTCCGCTACGGCAAGTTCGACCCGATCACCTCATTCCGCCATGCCGTTGTCTACCTGGGCAAGAAGGAGATGCGCCGCTTCATCTCCCTTGTATATGCAACCTCCGTTGCGGACAACGGGAAGAGCGACGAGCTCTCCAAGATGAGCCTCATCAGGGGCAAGTTCTGCGAGCTGCTCGCCCAGAAGCGCCGCACCGTTGATCCGCAGAATGCGTTCCTCTGCGGTCTGTTCTCGCTGCTCGAGGCCATGCTTGACCGCCCGTTCCGCGAGATCCTGAGCCAGATCCCCATAGCTGACGAGATCAAGTCAGCGCTGATTGACAAGAAAGGCGAGCTTGCCTTCTATATAGGCCTTGTAATAGACTATGAGTCGCTCGACTGGCAGAGAGTATCCCTGAGAGTGAAGAAGCTCGGTCTGTCCGAGCAGGAAGCAATCAACCTTTATATTGAATCGACCACATGGTCCAACAAGGTCCTGCTGGCCGATCCCTCAAAATGACAGAGCAAAGCAAAGACAAAGAGCCAGTCACTGAATCAAAGCCGTACCCTGCCTCCGGCAGGGGTTTTGTCACCGCCCCGGAAGGAGTCCTTGCTGACAATCTGCTCCGCGCCGAAAGCAGCGGAGGATCGTCTGACGAGGGAAGCGCCGGTCAGCATGCTGCCGGAAAGCACCGCAGAAAAGGCAGGGAAACCGTCCTGTTTTCCCAAAAGGGGATAGGCTGGCTCGTCCTGCTTGCGCTCAACATCTTCATCGTGGTCATGCACCTTACCCTGCCGGCATTCGATCTGACCGCGCACGGCTGGTTCTCGGTGGATTACCTCATAGGCGACTTCCACCATGCCTCCGCATGGCATCTCACGATCAATCTGATAGCGCTTGATCTGATTTTCCTGACCTTCCCGGTAAAGTGCTACGGAACCTCCATCGTAATCAGGTTCATGCTCCTCAACTACCTGACCAACATCGGTATCGGCATGCTCTGCACCGGAGAGTTCCGCTACTACTACGGCATTTCCGGCGCGCTGCACGGGCTCTTTGTCCTGAGCGCCTTCTACAACTCGATTTCACGCCACTGGATCTGGGCCGAGCTCCTCCTGTGTGCGTCGCTCGTCAAGATCCTGCTCGAGAACCTCACCGGCAGCAGCCCGTTCGAGATGTTCAGCAACCTGACCACGGTGAAGACCATGAAGGAAGCCCACCTGCTCGGGATCATCATGACCGTCCCTGTCGCAATCCTGGAGCAGATCCTGATTAAGCTCACAGGATACAGGAAGGTCTACTTCAGATAGCAGAATAGTTGAATTCGGCCGGACAGCAAAGCGCCGTCCCCCAGGGGGGACGGCGCTTTCTCTTTCGCTGAAGGCGGGCAGCCGGCCCTTCACATCATGCAGGAGACTGCCGGATGCCCGGCGGCATGAGCCTCTGAGGCTATTCTGCGAGGGTGAGGCTCTCGATTGAGCGGTTGATCTCGCTGAGTACTGCAGCCGGATCATCAGATCTTGTGATGGGACGCCCGATTACCAGGTAGTCAGATCCGGCCTGTACCGCTGCCTCAGGAGTGAAGACGCGCTTCTGATCGCCCTTGTCTGTTCCCTTCGGCCTTATGCCGGGGGTGACCAGCCTGAAGTCAGGGCCTACCACCCTCCTGAGATCCGCCGCCTCCATCGCAGAGCAGACAACGCCGTCAAGGCCGGAGCCGAGCGCAAGCGTGGCAAGGCGCAGGACCTGATCACGGACAGAGCCGGTCACGCCGGTTGTGTCGAGCTGGGGCTCGTCAATGGAGGTAAGCACGGTGACACCGAGAAGGAGCGGGCGCTTCTCCTGCGGGATCTGCGAGGCTGCCTCGACGGCAGCCTTGAGCATCAGCGGGCCGCCTGCGGCGTGGACGGTCAGCATCTTCACGCCGAGCGAGGCTGCCGAGCGCACCGCGCCTGCTACGGTATTGGGAATGTCATAGAACTTGAGATCGAGGAATACACCGAACCCCTTCGCGGTCAGTGACTTCACAAAGTCAGGACCTAATTTCGTGAACATCTGGAGACCAACCTTGAGCAGGCAGTCCTCAGGCTTTACAAGAGACACGAACTGCTCCGCGTCTTCTTTTCTGTCATAGTCAAGAGCAACTATTACCCTGGGATCCATTGAAACCTCTGATTAACCGCTTACAAACCTGTCGTCGGGCCTTACCGTCGACCACCGCCCGCATTTCGGGCATCTCCAGAACAGGTACTTCGACACATAGCCGCATGAACGGCAGCAGTACTTGTCCTTAACATCAAATCTTGCCTCAATTATACTCACCAGATAGTTCATGGTATCCATGACCTCCGGATCGGCCTCGCTCTTTCCGACGAGCTCGAGGAACCTCGAGAGCATCAGGACATTGGGGTTTTCCCTCAGATAGCCGATGGCGAGCTTCCGCGCGCCGCCCTCGTTTCCCCTGGACATGAGGCAGCGCACCAGCTCCGAGGCAACAGCCGCGGAGAACGAGACGGCAAACCAGCGCATCAGGATCCTGACATACTCGGGGCTGCTCTCCGGCTTGTGAAAGCAGGCGGCGAGCACCGGAACGCAGAACATCACGCAGTCAGGCTGCGCCTCCGGGGCCAGATCGATGGTCTGCCTCGCCGCCGTGTAGTCCTGCTCGGCGAGGTAGAGCTTTGCCTCGCTGAATATAGCCCGGAAGCATTTCGGATCAATCTCGAGGGCACGCCTGTAATGCTCCACTGCGGTCTCATAGCTTCCGGCCTCGGCTGACGCGTCAGCCAGCTCGCAGTGATAGTTGGCAAGCGCCTTCACCCGCTCGGGGCTCGACAGCAGATCGCGGAACTTCTCGCTGTACATGATCGCACGATCCCACTCCCTGAGCTGCTCAGAGATGCGTATGAGCGTCTCGGCCGCCTCCTTCTTCCTCTCCGGGCTCTTCAGAAGCCTCTGCAGCACGGGTATGGAGCGGTCGTAGACCCTGAGGGAAAGATAGTCCATGGCGAGCGCGAAATCAGCCTCGTCCCTCTGCTGCTGGCTGAGGTTCTCGAGTGAGAGGAGGTTCTGGTGGATCCTGACGGCCTTGTCGATCTCCCCCTTCCTCCTGAAAAGGACTCCGAGGGAAATCTGCAGATCAAAGGTGTCGCGCTCAAGAGGCAGCACGCGGGTCAGTATGTCTACTGCCTTGTCAGCCTCGTCATTAAGCAGATAATTCACGCCGGCAGCGTACTCGCACCGGTGTCTCAGATGAAAGAATCCGCTTCTTCTTCCCGATTCCCTCCGGCCTATGAACCAGCCATAAAGGACTGCTACCGGAAGAAGAAGGAAGAGAAGCTCAAGCATCTGCCTGCTTTACGCCAGCCTCCCCGGATGGATTCTCCTTGCTGCCGTCTGAGCTGCTTTCCGCGGAGCCTTCCTTCCTGACCGGCTCTACCCTGACGATCTTAGCCTCAGTCGCAGCGTGAATGGCAGCCTCATCAGCCTTCTTCTGCTCGTCAGCCGCCTTGTCCTTCTCCTCATAGACACGAAGGCGCCTTCTCAGGGAATGGCAGCGGAGCCACAGAACGGAAATCTGCCAGGCGGCAAAGAGAAGCGCGATTGCGAAGCCTGCGCCGAACCAGATGGCCATCAGGGTGGACTGCGGCATGGTGACCTTTGCCGCAATGAAGTCAAAGTCGATTACCTGCGGGTTGGCGCCGCCAATGAGCATGCCGGCCGCGATTATGAGAACCAGTCCGATGAGATAGATGAGAGTCTTGATCATAAATGCCGCCGATATCCTGAAATCTGAAAAACTACGGTGCTTCACCTGGCATCAGGCCGGCGCAGTCTTCCGGCCTCATGCGCTGAAGACTTGGCGGTCCGGCTGCCTGCCGGTACCGCTTATTATAAGACAAAAAGGCTGATCTTGAATGCGCCGGGCACATGCCTGACTGCTGTGTGCGCCTGACACGGCGAAGCTTTACTCAGACACCTCTGACTGGGCAGAGCTTTTCTTTCTTGGCCTGCCGGGACGCGGCCTGTCGGCATCGAATGCCCCGTACATGCCTGATGCTGCAGGATCGCCGTCTGCCTCTCTTCTTCTTGCCCGCCGCTCGGCTGACCTGGCAGCCCTTTCGGTACGGAGGCGCTTTGCCTTCTCTAGAGACTCGGCAGCCTCGGGATGGTTGGAAAGATCAACTCTTTCCCGGAGCTCGCGCCCGGTACGGAAGTTAACGACCTTGGTTTCACCAATCTCTACGATTTTGCCGGTACTTGGATTCCTGCCTGAACGCGCGCGTCTTTTTCTGACAGTCAGACTGCCGAAACCTCTGATTTCGATTTTGTCGCCGTCTGCCAGAGCTTCGGTGATGCGGTCAAGCATCAGTCTTACGGCGTCTTCAATTACATTCTGCGAGAAACACGGATTCCGAAGCACAAGCTCACTGATGAGCTCTGATCTCGTCATTTAAATCTATCCCTGAAAACCGGAAAACACTGTCCCATATGCAGAACGCCTGATTTACTCATACCGGCTCATCTGCATAATCTCGACGGCATCTTGCCATCTACGGTATAAAAACAAAAAAAATTTACGGATAAAATCCCTATTCCGCTGTTTTAGTATACATTAGAGAACCCGAATTTTCAATGTGATTAAACGTCCGGCTGATGATGAATGACGTGATTATCAGAGACGCTGATCAAGCTATAACAGTTTTATATATATAAAACCATATCTGATACACAATAATGTGAATACAGAAAGCAGACAGGATTTTTTTGAAGTTCAGCCAAAATTTTTTGGAAAATTTAAATTATTTTTTTAATATCCTGTTCAGCAAGCAAGATTTTCCGGAAGAACATGGCTGCAGAATGCCAGTGCGTTCATGGAGCACAATGTTCCGCCGCGATGATGCAGCGGTGTGATGCGGATATAGGTATCCGAACACGCCGCAGGGAAGGCTTCCGGCACTGTGTCCGGTGAAGGCAATCGAGTAGGCGGATGTT
>DEHC01000034.1:0-11235 GCA_002351705.1 Gammaproteobacteria bacterium UBA2810
CGGAGAACATGCCGGAGTTCGACAGTGTCTGGTCGAAACATCACTCTGAGATTAAAGACCAGCATGAGCACTATGTGCCGGCCGAGAAAGTCTACGGCATAAAGATAGACGACGTGAATGTTTACGACAGGACGTACAAGGCTTTCCTTTATTACGACTCAGAGCGTGCTGAAGACGAGCGTGACACCATTCACCTGAAGCTTGGCATGCTCAAAGAGCAGGCGGCCGCAAGGAAGAACTACACCGCGAAAATGAGCCAAACCTTCGCACCATGGCTCATCATTGAGAAGCTCGATGAGCCTGACCCGCAAACGGGTAAGAAGTTCAGGATTACCGAGAACAACGAGCGCATCCAGGAGGAGCTCGACAAGGCGGGTTTCTTCCTGGTAGTGTCAGACTGCGACTGCAGCACTGAGGAAATGATCATCAGGGCCCGCAAAAGAGACGTGGACGAGAAGACTTTCAGACGGGCCAAGTCGCACTTCGACTTTACCAAAACCGGAACCCACAGCCGACAGACTTATCAGGGAAAGATGTTCGCCTGCTACCTTGCGCTCATTGTCTCATCCGCATTCTGCTGGCTCATAAGGAATACCGGCAGCGGAATTTGCTGTCAGTCTGATAGCTCTCCGCTCAGAATCCTGAAACAGTATCAGATAGAACAGCAGAAAGACGGAAGCTGGCTTCCTGTATACAGGCTTACAAAAGACATTCGGGAAATATTCCTGGAGCTAGGAATTGAGAATCCGGATGAGGACATTCCCGCAATAGTCAGCAGACTGAAGATCAGACTGTAACTCAGCTTGCGGATCTTGACAGTTTTCAGACACAGCCGGAGTGCGTCTGGCAATCAAACTGATTGTTTTCATAATTCTATAATGTGCGCTTCGGAGGCATGTTTGATCGCATTCAATAAGAACTTGTGTCAGCAGCCCCAAATGAGATCTGTAATACTCAGTAAGCTCCTGTCACGGTTGGTTTAACAAGGAAACAGGCAGAGACATACTAAATCCTGGCAGGGCCTTGGACTAGGCGATGATCGTGTTGTTGCTTCGAAGAAATTCGATGATGGCTTTACAGTGAAGAACTATGATAACGGCAACTCCAACTCTACATGGTCCGGCCAGCATGCCTCCATCCGTGAGGCTTGAGCAGGCTACACCCTTCCTATGGGCGCTCAGATCTGGGCAGGCAAGCGCTTCTACCAGAGAAAGGATATCCATATCTTTAATTTCTACTATCTTAACGTCAGCGGCACCGGTGCTGGTATTGAGAACATCCCTGTCGGCAACCTCGGCCAGGCTGCTTTCGCTGTCATCAGGCAGCAGATTGATGAAAATGCAGGAGATACTACCTGGACATTCAGCGGAAAGAATGTTGGCGTCCAGCAGTTCAAGGATAATGTAGGCAAACCTATCGACGGGCAGTATGATGTTAACGGTACCGGAAATCTGTCTGCTAATTACAAGACACTTAACGCAAGAGATGTCTACAAGTTCGACCTCCGCTGGAACGGCATTCCCCTCTGGAAGGACGCTTCCTGCTTCCCTCGACCTCGCCATGATCTGGGGACTTCCTTAAACCACCGATTCACAGAAGGCCGCTGCAGAGCAGGCTGTTAAGGATAAAAAAGCCTCGAGTGTGTCCGAGTCTGATTACAGCTCCAACTCCGGCGTTATCCTGATGGCCGAGTACACCCAGGGCAATTTCTTCGGCGGATTCAACAAGCTTTCTGTATCCTACGGTACTGACGGCTTCTCATACGCCGGCGTCCTCAACGGCGGCAACCACCTCGGTGACTCCTACGCTCCCGGTGACGCTGACTCCTGGGGTATCCGCGTAATCGACTGGGGTCTCATCGAGCAGGACAAGTGGAACCTCGGCTACTCCTTCATGGGTGCCTACAAGCACGCTGACCAGCCTCACTGGTCACATCCGAACGGACACGACTACTCCTTCGTAATCCGTCCTGCATACAAGTGGTCCAACTTCACCAGCACCGTATTCGAGGCTGGCTACACCACCCAGAAGAACACCGGCTGGAACGGATGGGCAAATCCTGATGATGACCATGTAGACGCTTACAAGTTCACCCTTGCACAGCAGTTCTCGCCTATGACCGCCTTCTGGTCACGTCCTTCCATCAGGTTCTATGTCTCCTATCTTGGCGGCGACCTGATGAACAAGAAGTACACCGGCCAGAATGACCACAACGGAGAGGTTTCCATCGGTGCCCAGGCTGAGGCTTGGTGTCAATCTGACAGGCTCCTTCATGATGGTATTGTCGTATCGGCATGTTGTCCTGCCGGATGCTTTTATAGTCAGCGTCTTACGAAAGGGTTATTTTAAGTGGTAAAATTCAGAGGTTATCTGCCTGCAGATGAATCCTGTAACTCATATTTGAGGAGCTTGCCTTGTTTCATTACAAAAAAACACTTATAGCGCTGTCTGCTGCGCTCCTGATGTCCTGTTCAACTGTTGAGTACATCTTCTCCTACAATTCACCGTCAGATCTCACGAGGGAACAGGCTGCTGAGATGCTCAGCAGGTCCGAGACGGTTGACAATGTCTTTGAAGGACGGAATGTCGATGTTGTGCAGGCCAATTATGATGAAACGATAGACTTCTCTGACAAGCTCAGCTCTTACAATTTCTCAACCGGAAAGAGCTTCTTCAAGACCTACAAGCTGCCGCTTGCCGCATCGAACATGCGTTTTGTCGTAACCAGCTATATCGGGAAGACCATGGCCATCCCTGATATCGCGCTTTTCAACAGCAAGAAAAAGCTGATTAAAGTTATAAGGTACAGCGCATTCACATACACGTCGGCGAATGATTTCGGCATGAGGAGCATGAGGTTCTCGCTTGCGATCAATAACTTCTCCGCTGGTGACAACGCCGTACAGTATGCAGTGCTATTTATCACGAATGAGTCCAGAAATTCCTCAACTACTCTCCCGAATCCCGCGAAGGAGTTCCAGCAGGCTGCCCACAATGATACGAGCGGCTTCGCAGATGTCGTTGTTCCGCACAGCTCTGCAGGACGTATCAATGTATCGTTTGATTTCGGAACTGAAGGCACCAACCTCTGGGAGCAGCTGAAGGGGCCGCTTCTCGGCGGCGGCAAAGAGTACCGTCCTGACAACGATGAGGGACAGGTGCTTTCCGAGCAGGACGCGAAAGAGCGAGAGGATAACGCTGTCATCAAGAATGCCGCTGTCAAGTCATCAAGAAAGGGAGTTTCCGCAAGCGATATCGCTGACGGCAAGGTCTCATCACAGTCGCTTCCTGATTCCTCTGCCGTGAAGTCAGGATCAATGCTTCCTGAGACAGAGCAGATGTACAACTCGATGATCGAGGATGCTGTAAAGCAGGGCAATTACAATAAGGCAATGCAACTTGCCGATGAGGCCGAGAAGGCAGGCTCACCTTCAGCAAAGAACATCTTCCTGCAGCTGATAAACAAGAAGAAGTAATCCAGGCAGTCATTTTTGACTCAAAAGTGCGGCTGAAAACGTGCCGCATTTTTTTGGTTCTCAGGTAAGCAGGATTGCTTCAGCAGAAGTTCTTTCATTTCCCCAAGCGTGGGAGCATGTTAAATTATCCCAAAACAGCTGTCCCTGGCTGAGGCGCATCTGGATTGCAACGCTGCCCGGCCTTTAAAAGTACCATAGTCACTCGGCCGGAACTGCAGTTGCCATCGCAGACCCTGCGTCGGCGCATGTGTTGACACCCAGGAATAACCTGGGCCTGTCTGACCTGTTAACGCCGGTATGATTTGGTTACGCTTCCTGTACGAAGTTTCCTGAATCAGAATTCCCGTCGTCAATTTTCCCTGTGTAGAGATCCTTCCTTTTCCCGAGTGCATTGAGCGCCCTTATTGATCTGTAGATCATCCAGATTACAGGAATGATGATTGAGAAGAAAGGCAATGCTACGAACAGAATGAAGCTCGGTGACCAGAGCATGCTGTGGATCTCATTTGCATGGGCCTGGTAAACTGACCAAAAGGCTGTAATAATCTTTTCGGTATCTGCTTCCGAAAGTACGGATTCATTCCTGATGCTGCTCAGCAGATCTGCCGGGATGCTGCCAATCAGTTCCTGGAACAGCTGCCTGAACTGCTCAAAATTGCTGATAATGAAATAGACAATTCCGCCGCAGAAAGCTGCAGCGAGCAGGTTGAACCAGAGGCATCCCCAGAGAATCGTCCGGTAAATGTAGCGGTTGTCGGAGAACAGGTACTCAACCTGTGAATAGGCCATCCGGTTCCTGTAGAAGACAAAGCCGAATATCACGAGAACGTTGAGACCGAGATAGCCGAGCGTTGCAAGAAACCCGTTCGGGATAATGCAGAGGACAGAGCAGGCGAGAGTGGCCGCTGCAAGTTTCGTGAGTTTGCTTTTGGCAGTATTCTCAAAGCTTTCGTTCATCATAACCTCTTTTGTAGCTGAAAAAGGCACCATGCTGAACGAAACCGGTCAGCATGCAGCCTTTTGTGATGTTCTCTCAGTTCTGGATAGGACTGCCTCAGCAGTCGTGCATCTCACAGGCCTCGAGAGTGTTCTCGATGAGGCTTGCGACAGTCATCGGGCCCACTCCGCCCGGGACAGGAGTGATGTAGGCTGCATGCTTTGACGCCTCCTCAAATTCCACATCGCCGGTAACCTTTCCGTTGGGGAGACGGTTGATGCCGACGTCGATTACGATGGCCCCGTCCTTGATCCAGTTACCGGGGATGAAATTGGGCTTCCCGACTGCGACAACGAGAATATCGGCCTGCCTTACGAAGGACTCCAGGTTCCTCGTGAAGCGGTGTGTGGTGATGGTGGTGCATCCTGCGAGCAGGAATTCCATGGTCATGGGGCGGCCGACGATGTTGGATGCTCCGACAACAACTGCGTTCATACCCTTGATGTCATCGAATCCTGCCGAGCGGATCATGGTCATGATTCCTTTCGGGGTGCAGGAGCGGAGCGAGGGGATCCTCTGGCAGAGCCTTCCGACGTTATATGGATGGAATCCGTCAACGTCCTTTGCGGGGACTATTCTCTCGATGATTTTGGTCGAGTTGATCTGCTTGGGCACGGGGAGCTGCACCAGGATCCCGTCGATTGTATCGTCAGCGTTGAGCTGGTCGATGAGATCGAGAACTTCCTTCTCGGAGGTCTCTGCCGGAAGATCATAGGACTTGGAGACAAATCCGCATTCCTCGCAGGCCTTTCTCTTGTTGCGGACATAGATCTGTGAGGCAGGATCTGAACCAACCAGCACTACGGCGAGGCCAGGAGCCCTCTTTCCTGCTGCCTTGCGCTCCGCAACCTTTTCAGCTACCTGACTGCGGATTTTCTTTGCGAGAGCCTTTCCGTCAATAATTTTAGCTGTCATCTTCATTATCAGATCCCGGGATCTGTCTCCATGATTTCTGTTGGCCGGTACTTTCAGGATCGGCCGTTATAAAAACTGGCGCTGCCGCTGGATGGTAAAACACAGGCGAAATTTTATCATAAAGGCGGAGGATTTTTGACTGTTATGTGATCCTGCTGTCAAAATGCGGTGAAAACCGGCACTGCATCCTGTAAAAATAAGGCCCGATCTACAGGCAAAATGCCTTTTTGGATCGGGCCGTGATTTTCAGGCTGCAGTCAGGTCTACTTCTCAGGATCCCAGGCAGTCAGCCTGTTACAGGAGTATTCTGCTCAGATATCTCTCAGCAGCTCATTGACACCGGTCTTGCCGCGGGTCTTTGCGTCAACGTGCTTGACGATGACTGCCGCATAGAGCGAGCAGTTGCCGGTCTTTGAAGGCAGGCTTCCGGATACCACGACGGATCCGGCAGGAACGCGGCCGTGGAAAACCTCGCCGGTGGTGCGGTCAAAAATCTTGGTGGATTTCGAGAGGAATACGCCCATGCCGATTACGGATCCTTCCTCAACGATAACGCCTTCCGCGATCTCGCACCTGCCGCCGATGAAGCAGTTGTCCTCGATGATGGTAGGATTTGCCTGGACAGGCTCAAGAACGCCGCCGATGCCGACGCCGCCTGACAGGTGGCAGTGGCTTCCGATCTGGGCGCAGGATCCGACCGTTACCCAGGTGTCAACCATGGTGCCCTCACCGACGTATGCGCCGATGTTGACATAGGAGGGCATCAGAACTGCGTGCTTGGAGATGTAGGCGCCCTTTCTGACGATGGCATGCGGAACAACGCGGATTTCGGCTTCCTTGAACTGGTCAGGGGTGTAGCCGTTGAACTTCAGCGGGACCTTGTCGTAGAACGCGGTGCCCGGAACAGGGAGATCGTAGTTGGGCATGGTTCTGAAATAAAGGAGAACAGCCTTCTTGACCCACTCGTTGGTAACCCAGGTGCCGTCTTTCTTCTCTGCAACGCGGATCTGCCCGGCATCAAGCTGATTGATGACTTCCTCAACTGCGGACTTCAGCTCGCGTGATGCGGTGTCCGGGGTGATCTCAGCGCGCTGATCCCACGCTGCCTCAATGATTTCCTTAACTTCTGGCATTATAACCTCTTGCTGCAATGTCGCTAATGTCGTTTAAATGTGCTGTTTGTGATGATCCTTTATATTATATTGTCCTGAGCCTGTTGGAATTAACTTTGTTAATTTATTTTTCGGAAAATTTTATTTTTGCACTGATTTAATCACACATATGCACCAATTTAATGCGTATTATGGTGAATGCACAAAATTCGGGCGTAAAAAGGGTAATCAGTCGTATAATCAGATCATTCGGTTTTGCTATTTCAGGAATCTTGCAACCAGCCAGGGACTCATGCAGTCAAAGGCCGCCTGCCGCACCTGTACTGCGATTCAAGGCGCATGGCATCCTGCCTGTGAGCGGCAGAGCCGCATGCGTGATTTGTTTTCCAGGTGTCCGATGGCTGAGAGGCTGCCTTTGTTCAGCTATTTCAGAAATTCACCCGAAGAACAATATAAATCACAAAAAAGTTGCGCTCATATTATAAAATTGCACTGTTGTAGATGTGATTTGCGGCCAGACTTTTCAGAACATTCCTGAAATGCGGGCACGAAGCAGTTTCTTTGCGATCAGACAAGTCACCTTTATTCTCATATACGGACGGACCCAATGAACAGCGAGCAGGATGCAGCCAGGCTGCTTGAAAAGAGACTTTCCAGAACACCTCTCTATACAGCTATCGTACTGCACGGGATCTGCCTGGTGCTCTCCATAGCGGCGCTCGGCTTTTTCTTCGCCCTGGTCTCGGCTCCTGAAGGAACTGCGCCGGTCGGGCAGAGCTTTGCGCTTGTCTGCTCAGTTGCATTCCTCGTAGTCGTTTTCTATTTCGGCTACAACTTCCGCTACTATATGCTTATTCTGCTGGCGCTGAACTGGACGCTGAGCCATGACGGCCTTAAAACCGAGAAGGTAAATGCCGTGAAGCTGGTGAAGGGCAGCGCATGCGTCTTCGGCTTCAGGAAATGCGGAGTTTCATTCCCTTCTTTTGCCGCAGTTCTGCAGCGTACGACCACAAAAGGGAAAAAGTCCGGGGAGACCGGAGAGACAGAGTCCCACCAGCAGAAGATCAGCATTTCCTTCCTGGAAAAGATCCCCGGGGAGGACTTCTCAGGCTCTGCGCTTCTTCTTACATCAAAGCTCAATACCGCTGATGCGCATTTCGCAAGGCCGGTCGACAAGGAACTGGTGTTCCTCCTGCCGGAAAATGATCTTCTCTGATCTTTCTGAAGCATCCAATGAGCCGAGAGGCTGAGTCCTGACAACGAGCTGTCAGCCAAAAACTACAATGAAGAGGGGACGCGGGCTCCACTTTTCCTAATTGCACCGGAATCCCACGTTCAGACTATCTCTCTGAGCTATGCGTATCAGCGTCACAGTGCGGCTTATTCTATCTTCAGGCGCTCCTGCAGGAGCTCGGAGAGCTCCTTCTCCTTTTCCTCAGAAAGGCATTTCCCCATGCTGTCGTTGATGGTGAATGTATCGTCAGCGCGCTCGCCCGTTGTCGAAATCTTTGCTCCAACGATATTGATGCCGAGCTCCTGGAAGGCATAGGCGATGGTCGAGAGGAGCCCCGGTCGGTCGAGTGCCGAGATCTGCACCCTGGTCTGGTTCTCCTTGAAGCGCTTCAGGAAAGTGATGACCGTCGGGATGTGGAATTCCAGATACTTCTTCGGTATAGGCTTGATGACAGGCATTTTGAAATTCGGATCAGTAAGGCCCTTCTCCACTGAGCTGATGATTGACGGAGCCCTGTTCTGAATATACTGATCTCCCTCGTCCTCACGGAGGACGAAGGTGTCGAGCGCCCAGCCGTCCGTGGTGTTCATGATCTCAGCCTCGACAATGTCGGCGTTCTTGGAGCAGAGGATCCTCGTGACGATGGCGAAAAGCCCATTCTTGTCCCTGCAGAATACGAAGAGCTCCACTCCGCCGTGCACGGGCTGACCAAGCCTTATGAGCGGAACGTCAGAGCTTCTGTCATAGTCAAGGATGCATCTTGTGTGGTAGCTGATCTGCGACCTGCTGTTCTTGCAGAAATAGTCATCGGTGAATGTTGCCCAGAGCATCCTCACCCTTGACTCCTCGTAGCCGGTGTTGGTGAGGCTCTCGAGCGCGTAGCGCTGGTTCTCGGCTATCTGCAACTCGCGGTAGATCGGGTGTCCGACTCCCTGGCGGAGCGCGAGCTGGGTGGAGTAGTAGAGCTCGCGGAAGAGCGAGACCTTCCACTCGTTCCACTCGTGGTTGTTGGTCGCGCAGATGTCGACGACCGTGAGACAGTAGAGGGCCTTGAGATGCTCCTCGTCGCCGACCGTCGCGGCAAAGTCCTGCACAATCTCCTCGCTCGAGATGTCGCGCCTGAGGGCGGTCTGCGAGAACTCAAGGTGATTCCGGACCAGCCAGGCGACAAATCTGCAGTCATACTCGTCAAGCCCGTGCAGGCGGCAGAAGCTCAGCGCCTCACCCTCGCCGAGCACGGCATGATGGCCGCCGCGTCCTTTCGCGATGTCATGGAGGAGAGTGGCGATGGTGAGGAGCATGGGCTTCTGCAGGCTGTGGTAGATGTTGTTGAAGAGAACGAACTCCCTCTTCTTCCCGTCGTCATGGGTGAAGTACCAGATGTTCTGCAGCGCCATGACGGTGTGCTCGTCGACGGTGTAGAAGTGGAACATGTCGAACTGCATCTGCCCGACGATCTTCTCCCACTGCTGGAAGTACTTGGAGAGCACTCCGTGGACGTGCATCTGCGGCAGGGCAAAGCGGAGCGAGTCAGGGTTCGAGAGTATCTTAAGGAAGCCCCGCCTGCAGTCCTCATTCTCATTGAGGTAGCCGTAGATCTGCCGCCTTGCGCTGTCGAGGGCCCTTACGCAGCTGTGGTAGATTCCGTCGATTTCCGGCCTCTGCGCGATGTCAAGGAACATTTCGAGCATCCTCACGGGCCTCTCGGCGAAGACCTCAGGCCTCTCGGCGTCGATTCTGCTTCCCCTGATGATGAAGTCATCGTCAATGACGGTTATCTTCCCGTAGGGACCGGGGCCCTCGATTCTCTCCTCGAGGATTTCCATGATGACGCCGGTGATCTCGTCAACGCGGCGGACGACCTGGAAGAAGCGGTTCATGAACTGCTCTACGGGCCTGTTCCCCTCGCCGACGTAGCCCAGGATCTCCGCGACCTTCTTCTGCCGGTCGAAGAGCAGGCGGTTGTCGTTTTTCGCAATGGAGAGCTGCAGGGCGAATCTCGTCCTGAAGAGGAAATACTCGCAGGTTGTGAGCTCGCTGTACTCGGTCGGGGTCAGGTAGCCCTTGGCCGCAAGATCGCTGAGGTTCGCGGAGCCGTCAAGCTTCTTTGCTATCCAGACTATGGTCTGGATGTCGCGGAGGCCGCCCTGGTTGTTCTTGAGATCAGGCTCGAGGAGGTAGACCGTGTCGTTGTAATAGCGGTGCCGTTCCTCCTGCTCCTTCTTCTTCGCCCGGAAAAATTCCTTCATGGGCCAGAAATCCGGAGCGCAGGTCTTCTTCGCGAGCGCTAGGAAGGTCTCCTCGGAGCCGTAGATGAACCTTGCCTCGAGGAGGTTCGTGGCGATTGTTATGTCGCCGAGCCCCTCGCTGACGCACTCGTCGACCGTCCTCACCGAGTGCCCGATGTCAATCGTGGTGTCCCAGAGCATCGTGATGTAGGAGCTCACGAGCTCTCCCATGTCATCGCTGAGAGGCGTGCGGGTCACGACGAGGATGTCGATGTCAGTGTAGGGATGGAGCTCCATCCTGCCGTATCCGCCTACCGCGACAAGCGCGAGATCCGGGATTTTCTCCTTGAGATCGAGCTGATCCGCGCATTTACGGAGCAGGTTGTCGACGAAGCAGCAACGGAGCTCGGAGAGCTCGTTTATGCCTGCACCGGAGAGGAACTTCTTCTTCAGGTATTCAGTGAACTTCCTGACGCTCTCCTTGCTGCTCTGCAGGGTGACAGGCTGTTTGCCGAGGATCTTGCTTACGACCAGCTGACTTGTCATGGCGGCTCTCCGGTTAATGGGGACGGGCGGTGAGATTGAGGGCCCGCATGATGCACGGGCCCATTGCCATTTTACATTATGGCAGATCAGGCATGATGGATAATGCGATCTATGTGGCCTTCTTCCTCAGAGCGGTAGGTCAGGATCTCGACTCCGTCCTCGGTTACGAGGAGGGTGTGCTCGTACTGCGCGGAGGGCTGCCCGTCCTGGGTGGTGACGGTCCATCCGTTGTGCTTGTTGACGCGGCACTTCCAGGTTCCGGCGTTGATCATGGGTTCGATGGTGAAGGTCATGCCTGGCTCGAGTGTGAAGTGGTTGCGGTTCCTGAAATGAAGCACCTCAGGCTCCTGGTGGAACTCACGGCCGACGCCGTGCCCGCAGTAGTCGCGCACGACTGAGAAGTTGTTCTTCTCTGCGATGGGCTGGATGATGTCACCGACAATAGTGAGATCAACGCCGGGCCTTATGGCCTTTATCGCCTCATAGAGGCACTCCTGGGTGACCTCGCAGAGCCTCTTGTTCCTTGGGCTCGTCTCGCCTCCGACAATGTACATGCGGGAGGTGTCGCCGTAGAAGTCATCCTTTATGACAGTGACGTCGATGTTGACGATGTCGCCCTTGTGCAGGTGCTTTGCGCCCGGGATGCCATGGCACACCTCCTCGTTGACGGAGATGCAGGTGTTCTTCGGGTAGCCCTGGTAGTTCAGGCAGGCAGGGATTGCCTCCT
>DEHC01000034.1:11269-14276 GCA_002351705.1 Gammaproteobacteria bacterium UBA2810
GTTACTCCCGGGACGACGTGCGGCCCGATCATGTCAAGGACGTCAGCCGCGAGCTTTCCCGCGATTCTCATCTTCTCGATTTCCGCTGCCGTCAAGATTGGTACGTGAACTGTCATAAATCCTTCCTTTTCTCTTCTGCCGGACGAAAAGCTCTCCGGCTGCGCTTATATCTGCAGTTCTCTTTCTGCTGCCGCGCGTATTATATGCCGAAACAGCCCTTCTTATCCTGAAGCGGGGCAAAGGTGTAAGGCATGACTAACATATTTGCCTTTTTACACCGTTTTTACACGGGCGCCGGAGAAAACCGCTTTAAACGCCGGCGCAAAAGTGGGATAATATGGCCGTTTTTTCAAAACACACACATTTATCGGCACGCGCTGCGGGTGCCGGAGTTCCGGTTGCAGCGCGGGATAAATGGAGGATTAACCCAATATTAAGGAAGGTATTATTATGGCCCCTTCAATGAAGGACATGCTTGAGGCAGGTGTCCATTTCGGACATCAGACCCGTTTCTGGAACCCGAAGATGAAGCCCTATATCTACGGACCCCGCAACGGCGTTCACATCATCAACCTCGAGGCTACTGTCAGGATGTTTGATGATGCGCTCAACTACCTCAGCTCCGTAGCAGCAAAGAACGGCAAGATCCTCTTCGTAGGCACCAAGCGTTCTGCTGTTGATGCAGTCAAGGAAGCTGCAGCTGACTGCGGTCAGTTCTTCGTCAACCACCGCTGGCTCGGCGGCATGCTCACCAACTGGAAGACCGTAAAGCAGTCCATCAAGCGCCTCAAGGATCTCGAGACCGAGTCCACCGACGGAACTTTCGACAAGCTCACCAAGAAGGAAGTTCTGCTCCGTCAGCGCGAGATGGCCAAGCTTGAGCGCAGCCTTGGCGGAATCAAGGACATGGGCGGACTGCCTGATGTTCTCTTCGTCATCGACGCTCACAACGAGCACATTGCAATCAAGGAAGCCAACAACCTCGGAATCCCTGTAGTAGCAGTTGTTGATACCAACTCGGATCCTGACGGCGTTGACTATGTAATTCCCGGCAACGATGATGCTGTCCGTGCAATTCAGCTTTACCTGAATGCAGTTTCCGAGACCGTCAAGGCCAGTGCCGAGGCTGCTAAGCTTGCAGCTGCAAAGGACGGAGCAGATGAGGCCAAGGCCGAGTCTGCCGAGGCTCCCGCAGAAGAGCAGCAGGCTGAGTAACCATATGACAGCCCCGCGGCGGAGCCCCTTTCTGCCGCGGCAATCCGTAAAGCCGGCCAGCAGCCGGCTTTTTGTGAATAATCAGTTCAGGAAATAAACCACATGGCAAATATTTCAGCTCAGCTCGTAAAGGAACTCCGTGAGCGCACCGGCGCAGGCTTCATGGACTGCAAGAAGGCCCTTGTTGCAGCGAACGGCGACATCGAGCTTGCTATCGACAACATGCGCAAGAACGGCGCAGTCAAGGCTGCCAAGAAGTCAGGCCGCATCACCGCCGAGGGCGTGATTGCCGGAAAGGCTGACGCAGGCAGGGCAGTTATCGTTGAGGTCAACTGCGAGACCGACTTCGTCGCAACCAGCGATGACTTCAAGAATTTCGTAAACCAGGTTGTCGATGTCGCATTCGCTGCTGACACCGATGACGTCGAGAAGGTCAAGGCTGCAAAGCTTGCTGACGGCACCACCGTACAGGATGCCCTTACCGCACTTATCGCAAAGCTCGGCGAGAACATGAACGTCCGCCGCGTTGCAGTTATGCACGGCGACAACCTCGGATTCTACATCCACTCCAACAAGCGCATCGGCGTGCTCTGCTCCCTTGAGGGCGGCAATGCGGATATCGCAAAGGACATCTCCATGCACATCGCAGCGCTTCACCCCCAGTTCCTGAGGCCCTCCGATGTTTCAGCAGAGGTTCTCGAGAAGGAGCGCCAGATCCAGACTGAGCTCGAGCTCAAGGAGAACGCAGAGCTTCCTGAGGGCAAGAGGAAGCCTGAGGCCATCATCCACAAGATCATCGACGGCCGCATGAGCAAGTTCAGCGGAGAGGTCTCCCTCTACGGACAGGTCTTCGTCAAGGACAGCAAGCAGAAGGTCAGCGCCTTCCTGCAGGCCAACAAGGCTGAGGTAACCAGCTTCATCCGCTTCGAGGTAGGCGAGGGCATCGAGAAGAACACCGTTGACTTCGCAGAAGAGGTCAAGGCTCAGATGGCCGCTGCCCAGAAGTAACCGGGTCACTGAGGTCCGGCCCGGCCGGGCTTCATAAGATGCAGACGGACGCTTCCCCGGAAGGGCGGCGTCCGTTTTTTTATGCCTGTTTGCCACATTTTTCGTATTTCCCTGCAACATCCTGTTTCACGCAGGTTTTCCCTTTATGCCTGAGCAGCTCACGGAACATCTTTCTTGATCTGCTAGCAAGTTCTTGATAACAGTTGTTTTTTTTATCCCGCGATGCGGTAAAATTGCAAAAATTTATTGTCCGTCATCAGGCGATGGCAGATGCTTTTTAACGCTGGAGAACTTGAATGAGTCAGGTCATGAAGGAAGAGCAGCCGGTTTACCACAGAATTCTTCTTAAACTTAGCGGTGAGTCGCTGGGCGCGAACGGGCTCAGCATCGATCCGGATATTCTGAGCCGTGTTGCCGGGGAAATCACCGGATGCATCGAGCTCGGCGTGCAGGTCGCGCTGGTCATCGGCGGCGGCAACATCTACCGCGGCGCTGAGCTTGAGAAGACCGGGCTCAACCGCGTGATCGGAGATCAGATGGGCATGCTCGCGACTGTCATGAACGGCCTTGCGATGGCTGACACCCTCCACCACTTCGGCGTGCACAGCACTCTGATGTGCGCTGTTGAGATTGAGGGAGTCGCGAAGAGGTTCAACTGGAACGACGGCAGAAGGGCGCTCAATGACGGGCGCGTCGTCATCTGCTCGGGCGGCACCGGAAATCCTTTCTTCACCACCGATACGGCCGCTTGTCTCCGCGGTGCCGAGCTCGGCGTGCAGGCGGT
>DEHC01000070.1:0-44081 GCA_002351705.1 Gammaproteobacteria bacterium UBA2810
GGTGGCTTAAGCCTATAATCCCCCAAAAAGTTCGGGGGGATAAACCGTATATCAGTCAGCGAAGAACCAGGGCGGCAGGTATATGCCGGATTTGAACAGAATCAGTATCGGGAAGAAAAGAAAAGGCCGCGCATCTGCGCGGCCTCTGCGGTTTTTCAGAATTTCTCCTGTAAGTCCCTGTCAGACGTTCTCGCCGTTCTTGAGCCTCTCCTCAAGGTCGGAGAGGTAGTTGTAGATCTCCATCTGAGAGCGGATCGGCTTTGCCTCAGGATCCTTCTTGACGTACTCGTTGGTCTGATCCTCGTCAAGCACTCTTGCCTTGGTGTTGTCGGCAAGCTGGATGTCGATGATGCGGTTGATGCGCCTCTGGAGCCTTGCGTCGAAGATCGGGGTGCCGACCTCAATTCTGTAGTCAAGGTTCCTGGTCATCCAGTCAGCGGAGCTGATGAAGTACTTCGGTGAGCCGCCGTTCCAGAAAATCATGACTCTCGGATGCTCGAGGAAGCGGTCAACGATGCTGATGGCGCGGATGTTCTTGTGTCCGGTTACGAGCGAGCACATGCCGCGGATGATCATGCGGATCTTGACGCCGGTGTCGGCAGCCTCGTAGAGCCTGTTGACAAGCCCCTTGTCCACAAGGTTGTTGACCTTGAGGGTGATTGACGCCTCCCGGCCGCACTGCGCGTTGAAGATCTCCTCGTCGATGAGGGAGTAGAGGCGCTGCCTTGCGGTAATCGGGGATACCAGGAGGTTGTCGAACTGAGGCTTGCGGTAAGGATACTCGATGAAGTCGAATACGCTGTTGGCCTCCTCGGCAAGCTGCTGGTTCTTGGTGTAGAGGGCGAAGTCGGTGTAGATCTTCGCGGTCTTCTCGTTGAAGTTGCCGGTTCCGATGTGGGCATACCTTACATGCTGTCCGTTCTCCATCCTCGAGATTACGCAGAGCTTCGAGTGGATCTTGAGGCTCGGCATGCCGAAGAGGACCTTGACGCCGCTGTCGGTGAGGCGCCTTGCCCACTGGATGTTGTTGGCCTCGTCGAACCTTGCCTTGAGCTCGACGACGACGGTGATCCTCTTGCCGTTCCTCGCAGCGTCGATGAGCGAGTCAATTACCTGGCTGTTCTTCGCGACTCGGTAGATGTTGATCTTGATGGAGGTGACGGCAGGATCATAGGATGCCTGGCGGAGCAGCTCGGTGAAGTACTGGAAGCTGTAGTACGGATAGTACAGGAGAATGTCGCGCTCGCTGATGGCATCGAATACGTTCTCGTGCGAGTCGAACTGGTACGAGCGGAGCGGTGTCATCGGAGGGTTCTCGAGCTCGGGGCCGCCGACGTTCGGGAAGGAGAGGAAGTCCTTGAAGTTGTGGTACCTTGCGCCCGGCAGCATGGTGTCGTTGTCGCTGATGCAGAGCTTCTTCCTGATGAAGTCGAGCATGTCGGCCGGCATGTCCCTGTCGTAGGAAAGCCTTACCGGCATGGAGACAAGGCGCTGCTTGAGGCTCTCGCTCATGTTGTCGAGGACGCCGCGGTCAAGCTGGGTGGAGAGGTCGTACTCGGCATCGCGGGTCATCTTCATCTCATAGGCGCTGATCTCCTTGTAGTCGAAGAAGCTCTTGAAGATGGTGTCGAGGTTGATTCTGATGACGTCATCGAGGATGATGAGGCAGGTCCTGCCCTCGGGCGACTCGCTCTTCGGAATGGGGATGATTCTCGGGACGTCGTCGGTCGGGACCTCGATGAGGGAGTAGAAGCTCTTGTCCTTGCCGGTCATCTTGACGGTGAGGTAGGTGTACTGGTCCTTGAGGAAGGATACAAGGTCAGTGGTCTCGGTGATGATGATCGGCCTGATCCTGCGGAGTACCACGGACTTGAAGTACTTGCGGCACCAGTCCTTCTGGCGGTCATCGATCTCCTTCTCGTTGAGGAGGTAGATCCCCTTCTTGCGGAACTCCTCAAGGAGGGATGCGTAGGCGGCGTCGAACTTGTCGCTCTGCACCTTGGTGCGGTGCTGCACCTCGGCAAGGAGCTCGGATGCGCTGGTGTCGCCGGTGCCGTTGTCCTCATTGATGATTACGCTTCTCTTGAGGTTTGCGACGCGGACCTTGAAGAACTCGTCCTGGTTGTTCGAGTAGATGCCGAGGAAGCGGATCCTTTCGATAAGGGGCACATTCGGATCGAGAGCCTCCTGAAGAACTCTGTCGTTGAATGAAATCCAGCTGATTTCCTTGTCAATCCAGTTTTTCCTTTCGCCTGAGGTTATTTTCTGCATAGTATCTTCCGTTAAATGTCTTCCTTCCGTATGCCGCTTCCGCGCGCTTCCTGTCCGGTGCTGAAAAACGCGCGCGGACAGTGCCCGTCAAGTGCTCCGCTAATTGTAAACACAGTTTGTGAATTGTTTGTAAAAAAAAGATTAAGTTTGTGAAACGCGGGGCGCGCCTGTTCAAAACGGGGCGGGAATGCGCTTCCCGGGGCCCGCAGGCACCGGAACCGTGCCTTTCACGCCCGGACAGGCCCCGGAAGGCGCCGGCGGGATTTTTTAATCCCGGACGGCGTTTTTCTGTTAGAATTTTACCTGTTTGGGTTTCAGAATAAATGAAGGTAGATTCTTCTCATGGGCACTCCTACAAAAACCGTTCTCGTAATCAACTGCGGCAGTTCATCAGTCAAGTTCGCCATTATCGATCCGGTAACCGGCGAGTCATTCATCAGCGGCCTCGCCGAGGCACTCAATCTTCCTGACGCAAGAATCAGCTACCGTTTCGGCAGCGGCAAGAAGACTGAGGTCTCCCTGGGTGCCAATGCGACCCACTACGACGCTATCCAGTTCATCACTGACACCGTCCTCAAGGGCCAGGAGGATCTCCTTCATTCCATCATCGCCGTCGGCCACCGCATCGTGCAGGGCGGAGACCTTTACTCCGAGCCCACCCTGGTTGACGACTCCGTCGAGGCCGGCATCGAGAAGTGCATTCCCTTCGCTCCGCTCCACAACCCCGCACATCTGCAGGGCATCCGCGCAGCGCGTAAGATCTTCAAGAACGTTCCGCATGTTACCGTGTTCGACACCGCGTTCCACCAGACCATGCCCGACTATGCGTACCGCTACGCGATCCCCGAGAATCTTTACACCGAGCACAAGATCAGAAAGTACGGCGCGCACGGCACCAGCCACAAGTATGTCGCAGAGGTTGCGGCAAAGTGGCTTAAGAAAGACATCGCCGACACCAACGTCATTACCTGCCACCTCGGCAACGGCGCCTCTGTCACCGCTGTGAAGGGCGGCAAGTGCGTTGACACCTCAATGGGACTCACCCCGCTTGACGGACTCGTCATGGGAACCCGCTGCGGCTCGCTTGATCCGTCTGTTGTCTTCTTCATGGGCAAGCTCGGCTACAGCTTCGATGACTGCGAGAAGATCCTCAACAAGCAGTCCGGGCTCCTTGCCCTCTACGGCAAGACCTCCGACTGGCGCGGCGTCACCGAGGGCGTTGAGCAGGGCGACGAGAAGGCCATCCTTGCCTACAAGATGTTCACCTACCGCCTTGCAAGGTTCATCGCCTCCTACTATGTTCCCCTGCAGAGGGTTGACGCTCTCGTGTTCACCGGCGGCATCGGCGAGAACTCCAAGGTAATGCGCACCGAGGTCCTGAAGAACCTCGCGTTCCTCGGATACAGGATTAACGAGGAGATGAACGACAAGGCCCGCCTCGGCGGCGAGGGAGTCATCTCCATGCCTGACACTCCTCCGGTATTCGTCATCCCCACCAACGAGGAGCTCGCCATCGCAAGGGCAGCGGCGAAGTTCGCGAAGTAAGGGAATCAATAATCAGTCAGAACAGGCGGCCCGGGGCCGCCTTTTTTGTCGGAGGAAACCATGGAACAGGATGCAAAGAAGCACGACGGCGGAAAAATCCGCGTCACAGCAGTGTTCGCGAGGCCTGACTCGCAGATTGTGAAGAGCCTCAGCCTCCCTGAGGGGACGACGCTCGGCGAGGCGGTAGAGAAGTCTGATCTGATGTCCTTTGTCCCAGCTGAGGATAAAGACTCGGTGAAGTTCGGCATCTGGGGCAGGGTGAAGGGCGAGTCAGAGATCCTTCATGACGGTGACAGGGTCGAGATCTACCGTCCCATAACCTGCGACCCCAGGGCAGTGCGGAAATCGCGCTGAGACGGATTTGAGCGGTTATGGAGCGAGCTCTAATATGGTAACGGATATTCAGGAAGTGGCAGACTGCCTTGACCGAACAGGCCTTCAGTTCATGGCTACCATCGGTCTCGACGGGCGCCCGAAGGTGCGCCCGGTGCAGTTCATGGTCCTTGAGGACGGTAGGCTCTGGTTCTGCACCAATTCCGAGAAGTCGATGTACGCCGAGATGCAGAAGAGTCCGTACATCGAGCTCTGCGGGAGCAGGCTTCAGGATGACGAGATCCGCACTCTTTGGATCCGCCTGAGCGCCGGGGCCGTGTTCGAGGAGAACAGGAAGGTGAAGGAGATGATTATGGAGAAAAGCGCGATCGTCCGCGAGCTTTACCGCAATAATCCGGACCATCCGCTCCTGAAGGTGTTTTACCTTAAGGGCATCACCGGATCAATGAACAACCTCGGGCACGTTACGGGACTTCAGGACAGGGATGACTTTGCAAAGCCTGTGAGCTTCAGATTTGACTGAAAGAAAAGCCTCCTGCGCCGCAGCGCGCAGGAATGCCATTGGCTGCTGCTGGGAACGGCGGCCGGCTGATGTCTCCGGGCGGGAACTGCGTCCCCTCGTGCCGGCCGGAAAGATGGCTACTTTTTCCTGTGTGATTTTGCGGCTTTGGCGGATTTTGCAGCCTTGGGAGCCTCCTTGCCGCTCTCTGCCTCAGGCTTCTCCTGGTCCGTGCCGGCTGAGGCTGCCTCGCAGTCCTCGGGCGACGGTAGATCAGCGAACTCCTTGTCTCTCTGCTGCTTGGCCTTCATAATGCACTGGCGCCTCTGCTCCTTGATCTCGTCAGTGTCTCCCAGGCTGGAGTCAACGCACTTGCTGACGTTCGCGAAGTAGGTGTCGTTGATCCTTCTCTCGCTGAAGCGGACCTTGTCGTTGGCGAGATCCTTGCACCTCTGGACCCAGAGCTTCTTGTTCTCCTCGGCGGCCGCCGCGTCAGCCGAGTTCTGCTTCTGCTCCTCGCGGAACTTCTTGTTGGCCTCGCGCTCGCTCGGGGTGAAGGTGGTGTCTATGGTCTCGTAGGCCTTCTTGGTCTCGATGTTGGTCGGCGGCAGGCTTGAATAGTGGGTAACGCCGTTCTCGTCAGTCCAGCTGTACAGCTGCTCTGCTGATGCGGGAATCACAATGCAGGCCGCGCATACAGCCGCCGCGGCAAGCCTCAGGATACCATTGAACATATTCTTCTGCCTCATTGTTTGTCACCGGATGGATGCAAAACACTCTCTGATTCCGGGATTTTAGCATAGAAGAATTAAGCCGTTCTGTGCGCTTGGCATAAAAAAGAAAGGAAAATAGCCCGCCTGATGAGCATGTTCCTGAAGAGCCCGTCATGGGAAACAGGTATCGAGCGCGCATCAGCCTCCGGCCGCAGCATCAGGCTGAAGCGGTGCCTGCCTGAGTCTGAGGCTCACTGCCTTCCTGCGGTGATTCTGCGCATGAAAAAGGCGCTGCATATGCAGCGCCCTGCAGACTCTGATGAATTCCGTCTCTGTCCTCAGCGGACGTGTAGGGAGATGCGGCGGCACGCTGGATCAGGCCTTTTCCGGGTCCTTCTTTCCTCTGTCACTCCCCGGATCCTTGCCATCCCCGGTTTCGTCCTCTCCTTCACTGCCATCCGCTTCGTCAAAAAGCTCCACCTGCATGTCGTCATCATTCAGCTTATATGAAACCATTTTGGAAGTGGCCTGGTTGCCCATGAAGTCGGTTATCTGATTCTTAACTTCTATTTTCCTGTCACTTAGTCCCGTCAATATCTCGCTACCATCATCAAAATAGTTCGAAAAATCAATAAATTATCTTGATATTTCAGCCTGTTTTTGGTATACTTATTTGAGTAGGATAGAATACTCAAACGGGTACCGCCGTGGAAATGAAGCAGACTGTAGAAATCCCAAAGGACACCGGGAAAATCACACTCAAAAAGCAGGGGGACTGCACGTATGTCGAATACACCTATGACAGGGTTTACAAGGAGGACAAGAAGTACAACATCCCCAAACGCAAGACCATCGGTAAGGTATGCCCGGACAATCCGGCCAGAATGCACCCCAACAAGAACTTCTCGGTCTTTTTCCCTGACACTGAAATCCCTGAGGAAGAGCATGAGCCAAAGCGCAGCGGATGCCTGCGGATGGGCTCATTTGCCGTAATAAAGAGGGTCACAGAGGGCTTACAGCTGGATAAGATGCTTGAGAAAATAATAGGAAAGAAGAGCGGGCTGTTCCTTGACCTGGCGGCTTATACGATTGTCTCAGAGGACAACTCGGCCCAGCACTATCCCGACTATGCCTACAACCATCCGCTCATGACAGAGGGAATGCAGGTCTACAGTGACTCCACTGTCGGTGACTTCCTGAAAGGCATTTCAGTTGACCAGAGGATTCAGTTCATCAACGCATGGAACGAGAAGCGCGACCACAGTGAGAAGATTTACATCTCCTATGACTCAACCAACAAGGATGTACAGGCGGGTGACATTGAGGAGGCCGAGCCCGGACATGCAAAAGACGGCAAGAACTTCCCGGTAATCAACTACTCGATTGCTTATGACCGGACCAATCGCATCCCGCTTTTCTATGAGGACTATCCGGGAAGCGTTGTTGACGTGACCCAGCTGCAGTGCATGCTGGAAAAGGCAAAATCACTCGGGTACACGAACTGCGGCTTTATCCTGGACAGAGGCTATTTCAGCAAGGGCAATATCCACTACATGGACAGGAACGGCTATGAGTTCATCATGATGGTGAAAGGCAGGAAGAGCCTGGTCAGGCAGATCATTGATAAAAACAGGAAAACGTTTGAAGATAAATGGGAGAACCACATAAGGCCGTTCAACGTATACGGCATAACGGTTGAGGACAAGCTGTTTGACGATGACACGGGCAACAGGTACTTCCATCTGTATTTCAGCAGTGCGAAGTACGCTCAGGAACTCAGCGAAATCGAACACCGCATTGAGAAGGCAAGAATCGCGCTTGAGAAAACCTTCGGCAAGGCAAAGGATATAGATCCAGATTACCTCCGCTACTTCAGTCCGGTATATGATAACGAAGGGCAGGAAGACCAGGTCCTGAGTGGTTTGGAGGAACGGGCCGATGTTATCAACGATGAGCTCAAATACTGCGGCTACTTCTGCATCGTAACATCAAAGGAAATGTCAGCAAAAGACGCGATTACTATCTATAAGAGCAGGGATGCCTCGGAAAAGCTCTTCCGTATGGACAAATCCTTCATGGACAACGCGACGCTTGGTGTTCAGAGCAGCGAGGATGCAGAGGCAAAGATCTTCATTGAGTTTGTTGCTCTTGTCATCCGCAACAAGATTTATACAAGCCTGCTGGATGAGGTCGGGAAAATAGAAACCAGGCCGAATTACATGAATGTAACGGCAGCCATAAGTGAGCTTGAGAAGATCGAAATTATACGAATGGGCAATGGATGCTACAGTCTGGATCATGCCGTTACAAAAACAGAGAAAACGATCCTGAAGGCGTTCGGCATGGATGCAGCGTCCATCCAAAGAGAGGCATCAAGGATCTCAAAGGCTCTTGAGGGAAACTGATCTGATCAGGAAATCCCACTCAAAAAAACTCAGAAGGCGGGTTGAGTGGGAGAAAAACTGGAAGTTAAGACTGATAGTACATGAGCAGAGTTACGTCTGAACCGGCTGTATAAGGGCTGTTCCGGCCGGACTGAATGCATCATGCGCCGTCTGACGCGCAGCATTATGAATTTTGTGAAAAAAAGGTCGGGAAGTAAACTACACTGGGGTATGGGAATAAAAAGGCTGGATCAGAGCATTTTCAGAGGCGGGCAGGACTTTGCCTGATTTTCTCATTCTCTGACTGGCTGTGTGCCGGAAAAGCAAAAGGGACGCGCCTCTGACGGTGCATCCCTTTTGTGCGAGCTTTCCCTATGCCGCCTCTTTCTCTCAGTCGCTCAGCGGCGTGCTGAAGGTGGAGGGCTTCTCGAAGTCCCCCCTCATCGAGCTCAGGCGCCCGTCGGAGGTGAAGGTCAGGAAGAGGTTCTTCTGCACCGGATCGTCCCAGCCGTGGCGCTCGACGTAGATGTAGTCCCACTCGTCATCGCGGAACGGGTTGACGGTGACCGGGCTTCCGAGGACGTACCTGACCTGCTCCCTGGTCATTCCTACCCTGAGCAGGCTGACCTGTTTCTGCTCGACGTAGTTTCCCTGCGGGACATCCATGCGGTAGACGCAGCCGGCAAGCGGCAGCGCCATCAGCATGAGCGCAGGCAGAAGCAGTCTCTTCATGTGTTGTTTCCTCCGGATTTATCCGTGCAATTTTAGCAGAATCAGCCGCCTCATACAGCGATGAGGTTCCTTGCCTGCGCGAGCGCGTTCTCCGTTATCTCGCCGTCAGAGAGCAGGCGGGCGATCTCCCTAACCCTCTCCTCGGGCGAGAGGCTCCTCATCGAGGTCTCGGTGGTCGTGCCGTCCGTCGTCTTGGTGACGAAGAACTGGTGGTGGCCCTGACCCGCGACCTGCGGGAGATGGGTCACCGCGATGACCTGCGTGGACTCGCCGAGCTTCCGCATGAGGCGCCCGACGACAGCCGCGGTCGGCCCGCTGATGCCGACGTCCACCTCATCGAAGATCAGCGCGGGAACCGCGGTCCTGGCCGCATTGATGACCTGTATGGCAAGGGCGATGCGCGAGAGCTCGCCGCCCGAGACGACACCCGCGAGCTCGCCCTCGGGCTGCCCGGGGTTCGTGGTCACAAGGAAGCTCGCCTCGTCTGTCCCCCTCGAGGGGTATGAGGAGGTCTCCGCCTCCGTCACGGCAACGCGTAGATGGCCGTCCGGCATGGAGAGCTCCTTCATATGGCCGGTGATTTCGGCAGAGAGCCGCTCCGCGGCTTCCGTGCGCGCCTCGTGTAGCCTCGCGCAGAGATCGCGGTACCTGTCCTCCGCCTCCTTAAGCTCCTTCACGTACTCGTCAACCGAAAGGCTGCCGCCGCGCAGCTCGTTGTACTTCTTGATGAGATCCTCATAATGGGCGTAGAGATCCTGCGGGGCGACATGGTGCCTTTTTGCCATGGTGTGATACTCGGAGAGCCTCTTCTCGCACTTCTCGAGGGCGCCGGGGCTGGTCTCCAGGCTGTCGCCGAACGAGCGGATCTCGTCATAGCTCTCCTCGACGCGGATCTCAGCCTCCTCGAGCATCTTCACGACCTCACTGAGGGACGCGTCAACCGCCGCCATCTCCTGCACGGTCTTCTTCACCTGGCTGAGCCCCGAGGCGACAGCGCCGTCAGAGTCACGGAGGAGCCCGAGGCAGGCGCCGGTGTCCGCCATCAGCTCGTCAAGGCGCGAGAGCCTGGTCTGCTCGTTGTCGACCTTCTCGTACTCGCCCTTCTCCATGTGCATGCCCTTGAGCTCCTGCGCCTGGTAGCGGATGAGCTCGAGCTTCGAGGCGTTCTCCCGCCTTTTCTCCTCAGCCTCATCGAGCGTCTTCTTCTTTTTCCGGCAGACGGCCGCCTGCTCCGCGGTCTCCCGGAGGAGATCGCCGTAGCCGCCGTAGTTGTCGAGGATGGTGAGCTGGTAGTCGCGGTCGAGGAGCTGCTGCTGCGCGTGCTGCCCGTGGATGCTGATGAGGAGGTGGCTCACCTCGCGCATCTCGCCGAGCGTCGAGGGGGAGCCGTTGATGAGCGACTTCGAGCGCCCCTCGCGGCTCACCTGCCGGCGGAGGATGCACTCCCCGCCGTTCTCAAGGGCGTGCTCCTCGAGCCATTTGCCTGCTGCGGAGTCAGCCGGTGCGGTGAAGACGGCGGTTATCTCGGCGCGCTCCTCACCGGGGCGCACCTCGGACGCCTCCGCCCTCGCGCCAAGGCAGAGCCCCAGGGCGTCAATCGACACCGACTTTCCGGCTCCGGTCTCGCCCGTGATGCTGGTGAATCCGCTGCCGAACTCGATGTGCAGATCCTTTACGATCGCGAAGTTCCTGATCTGAAGTTCCTTAAGCATGTGCTGCGCCGCCTGTCAGATGAGCTGTCCGCCCCAGCCGAGCTTCTCGCGGAGCACCCGGAAGTAGTCGTAGGTGTACGGGTGGAGTATGGTGATGATCGAGCGGTCCATGTGCACCTGCAGCTCGTCTCCCTGGGAGACGTCTGTCTTGATCTGGCCGTCGCAGCTTATCTGGCAGTGGTCGCTCCGGTTGAGGGTTATGGTGATGACATGATCGCCGTCGACCACGATCGGGCGGCAGGTGAGCGAGTGCGGGAACATCGGGGTGAGGCACATCGCCTCGAGCTCCGGGGCGATGATGGGGCCTCCCGCGGAGAGGTTGTACGCGGTTGAGCCGGTCGGGGTCGAGATGATGAGGCCGTCGGCGTTGAGCGAGTAGACGAAATGGCCGTCGAAGAGCACGGTGAAGTTGATCATGTGCGCGGTGATCGTGCTGCTGAGGACCACCTCGTTGAGGGCGATGCTCCGCTCGATGACCTTCCCCTTGTGGATCTTCTCGGTCCGGAGGCAGGAGCGGTGCTCGGCATGGTACTTTCCGTTGAGTATCTCAAGGAGCGGCTCCTCGAAGCTGTTCTTCGAGAGGTCGGAGAGGAAGCCGAGGTGGCCGCGGTTTATGCCAATTATCGGGATGTTGGCGAACGCAAGGAGCCTCGCGGCGCCGATGACGCTGCCGTCGCCGCCGACCACCACGGCGAGATCGCAGATCTCGGCAAGCTGCTCCATGGTCATGGAGCCATCACCCTGGAACTCGATGGCGGCAGCGGTATAGGACTCGACATAGGCATTGAGCCCGAGGCTCTTCAGGTAGTCATACAGTCTCTGTATTGTGTCATTGTGGCCTGTGATTTTCTGAGGCTGGCCGATTATTGCTATATTGTGGAATTGCATTGGCTCTCCTGAAGTCGCCCTCGGTGTCAGCTTGTGAGTATACAACGAGACCGGCCGCCGGAGAATGCCGCATATCCCGAAAATCGGATTGAGCGTCACGCTCCCTGGTTACGGGCGCATGCCTCAATTCGGCCACACGGCTCTTGATTTTGCGGATAAAGGCCATACATTCATACTGTCAATATTCAGGGTTTTTACATTCAAGAGGATATTTCTGATGTCGGAAGAGGCAGAGAAGAAGGAAAACGCCGCACAGGCAGAGGGCGGCAGCGAAGTCAGGGCTGAGGCTCCGGAGGCCGCAGAGGCAAAGCAGGCAGAGACAGCATCTGAGGGAGAGAAGCCTCAGGCAGATGCAGGGGCAAAGCAGGCAGAGCCTTCAAAGGACGATGCCGCAAAGAATGATGCCGTGAAGGCTGAGCCCCAAAAGGACGCCGCTCCGGAGGAGACTCCCGAGGAGAAGCTGCAGAAGGAGCTCAAAGCCCTTAAGGAGGAGAACCAGAAGCTCAAGGGCGACAAGGACGAGCTCTCAAGGAAGCTCCGCGACTCCGACGACAAGGTCCAGGCTGCAATACGCCAGCTCGCCGCAAACGCGAACGAGATGAAGCGCATGGCCGGACAGAAGGAGCGCGAGGTGCAGAACGCGAAGGATTTCGCAATTCAGAACTTCGCCAAGGAGCTACTCACCGTCGCAGACGATCTGGACAAGGCCCTTGAGTCCATGCAGAAGGACTCGAACGAGGCGATAAAGGCGCACATTGCCGGAATCGAGCTCACGAAGAAGGCCCTGGTGAAGGCCCTCGCCGCAGGCGGCGTCGCCGAGGTTGCGGCAAAGAAGGGCGATGTGTTCGACCCGAACCTCGAGCAGCAGGTCGCCATGATCCCGATGCCCTCAGCAGAGCCCGACTCCATTGTCGATATCATCCAGAAGGGCTATACCCTGAACGGCCGCTGCATCAGGGCGGCAAAGGTCGTCGTTGTCGCTCCCCGCCCCGAGGAGGAAGAGCAGAGCGCGCCCGCGGCTGATGAGAAGCCTGAGGAAAAGGCAGAGCAGGATGCCGGGGCAAAGCCTGAGGAAAAACCTGAGGCAAAGGCAGAGCAGAAGCCTGAGGAACAGGGAGAAGGCGCAAAGGACGCCGGCGCGGATGCCGGTGAGAAGGACGGCGGCGCCGACAAGGCCTGAGGCCCCGTCATTCACAGGCCGGGGAAGTCTGCCCCGGTTCTTTTCATAATGTCCGTTTTTTTTTCGGACTCCTGAGACGCGGAGGGCGTTATGAAAATCGGCATAGACATCAGCGGCAGCGCCGTACGCGCGGCGGCCCTTGACCGGAGCGGGAGGCTCATTCTGGGAGGCAGTGCCCAGGCGGCAGTGCAGCCTGAGGGCGTGCCGGTCCCGTTTCTTCCGGATCTCATCGGGAGATCCCCCGCGGATCCGGCTCTTCCTGAAATAAGCTCGCTGTTCGGCATTTCCTTCGCAAAGGGCGATGACGGCCATGCGGGCATAAAGCTCCCGTCAGGCGCAGTGATGGCGCCTGAGGAAGCAGTTGGCGGAATGATCGCCGAGGTCAGGCAGAAGGCCGAGGCATCATACGGGCAGAGGACTGACGAGGCAGTGCTTGCTGTACCCGGCTTCCTGACGAGGTCTGCCCGCGATGCCGTTGCGAAAGCCGCGGAGAAGGCCGGCATCAGGGTCCTCCGTGTCGTCTCGCGCGGCTATGCCTCGGCTGTTGCCGCCTCAGCATCCCTTGCCGTTCACGGCCGCCCCGGGGTAATCGCAGCGCTTGAGATTTCTGAGATGGGCTGGAGCTTCCATCTCTCCGGCTTTGATCCGGACAGGAACAGGGGCTTTTCCGCATTCGACGGCTTCGCGGCTGCCGGCGGCGACACCGGCATGTTCATGCTTGACTATGACATCGCCTCCGGGCTTCTCGACGGCGGGACACCCGACAACGAGCTCATGATGACGGTGAGGAGGCTCCGGAGCATCCTCAGGAACCGTGAGGGCGCCGAGGGGATCTACCGCGGACAGCGCGTAACACTGACCAGGGAATGGGTCGCGGAGAGCGCCGCGGAGACCTTCAGGAAGCCGCTTTCCGTGATTGCGGAGAGGATGAGAATGTTCGGCATCAGCCGCGGTGCGGTCGGGCTCATTGTCTCGGCTGATACCGGCGGCTATACCGGGCTCCCCGGGGTGCTCTGCTCCTGCTGCCCGGAGGTCATGGCTCGCGCACAGGATGCCGAGTATGACTCGCTCGGCGGTGCCGCCATACTCTGCCTCTACGGCAGCTCCGCGGCAGAGGAGGCATTCCCCTACGGGCTCTCGGGCGAGATCCTCCTGCGTCCCTCCGCGCCGTCAGGCTACGGCTCACTGCCGAGGAGGATCTCGGCAAGGAGCGTCCCGGTTGACATCCTCCCTCCCGGCGCATCGCTCATGAACAGCCGCCCGGCAAGGATCGAGATCCCATCCGGCATGACGCCCTACGGCCTGGCGCTCACTGAGAACGGCATGCCGCTCGGCCGCTTCGGCTTCGGGAGGTCGGAGGGCGTCTCCGATCATCCGGTCTTCGGCGAGGTTTCGCTGAAGCCCTCGGCCGGGGCGCTCAATGCGGTCCTCGCAAATGTGAGGGTGCCGGATCTCGGCCTCGACATCACAGCAGAGGTCTCTCCGTCAGCTGAGGGCAGTGCAGAGCAGAAGACGGAGCAGCCGGAAACGGCCGGCTCCGGCGCAGGAGATGCGTCAGGTCCCGCATCCTCTGCGGCATCTGCCTCAGCTTCCGCGGCGGGGGCTGCGGCAGCTGCTTCCGCCTCTGCCTCTGCCTCTGCCCGGGCTGAAGGCGGTCAGGAGAGGCCGGAGAGCGATGGCAGCGGCGGTGATCCTGAGATGGTTCCCCGCTCCCGCATGGAGCGCGAGATTGAGAAGGCCCGTGACTTCGCGGTCACCGGCTTCGCGAAGTCGCTCCTCGCGCCCCTGGACGCGATGGAGGCGGCTCTTTCGCACATGGGGGATGATCCGGCGCTTGCGGCTTACCGTGACGGCACCATACAGATCTACCGGCTGTTCCTCAAGGCCTTCAGTGACAACGGCCTTATCCAGATAGATCCGGAGAAGGGCTCGCCGTTCGATCCGAACACCGAGGAGGCCATCGCCTCTGTGGGAGGAGGGGACGGAAGCGAGGTCATAATCGAGACCAAGGCGAAGGGCTACAGTCTCAACGGACGCTGCATCCGCTACGCCAAGGTCATCATCGGGAGCTCGGGCGCCGGCGGCGACTGAGAGAAGCTGGTGTTTTTCTGACAGGCAGCGGGGCAAGTGGCGCCTCACTGCCTTTTTTATTCCTGATGTGTCCGGGCTCATGACTCCGGGCGGCCTTTTCATCCAAGTGTGCCTTGAGGAGCCGGCACGGCTCCGGTCTGCTCACAGCCTTAATTTCCCCTGTGCCTGTCACCTGAAGGCCGGAATTTTAAACAAAAAATCTATTTTCCTTGAATTTAAAGCAGGCATCCCCATATAAGCGGTTGTGAATGACAGAGCACCGCAAAGCTGGCAGCTGTCATACAAGAGTTTGACGAAGAATTAACTTTCAGGGAGTTTTAAAATGTCAAAGATTATCGGTATAGACCTTGGTACCACCAACAGCTGCGTGGCGGTGCTCGACGGCGACAGGGCAAAGGTTCTCGAGAACTCCGAGGGCAAGCGCACCACCCCGTCCGTTGTTGCCTACACCAAGGACGGCAATATCGTTGTCGGCGATCCGGCAAAGAACCAGGCGATTTCCAACTCCGGAAACACCTACTATTCCATCAAGCGCCTTATCGGACGCAAGTTCACTGATCCTGAGGTACAGCGCGACCTCAAGGTCCTGCCCTTCAAGATTGTCCCTGCGGACAACGGCGATGCCTGGGTTGAGGTAAAGGGCAAGAAGATGGCTCCTCCGCAGATTTCCGCAGAGGTCCTCCGCAAGATGAAGAAGTCCGCTGAGGACATCCTCGGCGAGAAGGTAACCGAGGCGGTCATCACCGTTCCGGCATACTTCAACGACGCGCAGCGCCAGGCAACCAAGGATGCGGGCCGCATCGCAGGACTTGACGTAAAGCGCATCATCAACGAGCCTACCGCTGCGGCATTCGCCTACGGCGTTGACAAGGTCCAGGGCGAGAGCAAGATCGCGGTCTACGACTTCGGCGGCGGCACGTTCGATATCTCCATCATCGATATCGACGAGGTTGACGGCGAGAAGACCTTCGAGGTTCTTGCGACCAACGGAAACACCCACCTCGGCGGCGATGATATCGACAACCGCATCATCGACTTCCTCATCTCCGAGTTCAAGAACTCGAACGGCATTGATCTCCGCCAGGACAAGCTTGCCCTCCAGAGACTCAAGGAGGCAGCCGAGAAGGCCAAGATCGAGCTTTCCTCCGCACAGGAGTCCGAGATCAATATCCCGTACATCAGCTCGAACCAGAACGGCCCTGTCCACATGAACATCAAGCTGACCCGCGCAAAGCTCGAGTCACTGGTTGAGGACCTCGTAAACGGCTCGCTCGGCCCTGTAGAGCAGGCCATCAAGGACTCCGGACTCTCGAAGAGCGACATCAACGAGGTCATCCTGGTAGGCGGCCAGACCCGCATGCCGATGATTCAGCGTGTCGTCAAGGACTTCTTCGGCAAGGAGCCCAGGAAGGACGTCAACCCTGATGAGGCAGTCGCGCTCGGCGCTGCAATTCAGGGCGGCGTTCTCTCAGGATCCAAGAACGACGTTCTCCTTCTTGATGTCACCCCGCTTACCCTCGGAATCGAGACCCTGGGCGGCGTCATGACCGGACTTATCCCTAAGAACACCACCATCCCGACCAAGAAGACCCAGGTATTCTCGACCGCCGAGGACAACCAGACTGCGGTAACCATTCACGTTCTGCAGGGCGAGCGCAAGCAGGCGATGTACAACAAGTCCCTCGGCCAGTTCAACCTCGACGGCATCAACCCCGCTCCGCGCGGCATGCCGCAGATTGAGGTTACCTTCGATATCGATGCGGACGGCATCCTCCATGTATCCGCAAAGGACAAGGCAACCGGCAAGGAGCAGAACATCACCATCAAGGCCTCCTCGGGACTTTCCGATGACGATGTCCAGCGCATGGTCCGCGAGGGCGAGCAGAACGAGGCAAACGACAAGAAGTTCGCCGAGCTCGTCGAGGCAAGGAACCGCGCGGACGCGACAGTCCATGCCGTACGCAAGCAGCTTGACGAGAACGGAAGCAAGCTTCCTGCCGACAAGCGCGAGGAGATTGAGCGCGCGGTCAACGAGCTCGAGAACGCCGCAAAGGGCGATGACAAGGATGTGATTGCCACCAAGGAGCAGCAGCTCATGGCCGCATCCCAGGCTCTTGCCGAGGCTGCGCAGCAGGGTGCACAGCAGGGCCCTCAGCCTAACTCCTCCTACTCACAGGGAAGCGCGGGCAGCAGCTCAGGCAGCAGCAACAAGGGCAATGATGACAACATCCAGGACGCAGAGTTTACCGAGAAGTAATCTGCAGGCCTGACTGAGTCAGAACGGGAGGCGCCTCCGGGCGTCTCCTTTCTTGGCAGCCAGCACGAGAGAGCGGTGAGGGCTCTCTCGTGCTGGAGCCGTAATCAGCAGACGATGATGAACGATGCCTTAGTTTCAGTTTTACAGTTTTGTACTGAAAATGACGCTTCGTATTTTCCGAAGCATTCTTTGAAGTGCCAATGCTGTAAGAAGTCGTTCGAGGACGAGCTGAAATCAATTAAAATTAAGAATAGTTCCGGCGCTGTTTCATACGAAAACATCCGGATTTTTATCGGCAGCCTGCGCTGGCATGCAGACGCTTTGGTTTGAGCAACTGAATTCTGCAGGCTGCCTGAAATGAAACTGATGTTTAGTACATGGTACTGGTTTGAATGAGTTCTATAAATTGTTTGAATTTATTTAACTTACTGAAGTAGCAATGTTTTATAAAACTTACACCAGTTTTTAGTACAAGGTTTATAAAAACTCAGAGCATTAGGGCGTACTTAAAGGAGAACGCTTCCGGGGCGTGCCGGAACCGCAAATATCATGAAAGACTATTATGAGATACTGGGCGTTTCCAAAGACGCCAGCGACGAGGAAATAAAGAAGGCGTTCAAGCGTGCTGCCATCAAGTACCATCCGGACCGCCATCCTGATGATCCTGAGAAGTACGCGGCCAAGTTCAAGGAAGTCAACGAGGCGTACGACGTCCTGTCCCATCCCGAGAAGCGCCAGATGTACGATCAGGGTATCGACCCGAACCAGCAGGGAGCCGGCGGCGGATTCCAGGGCGGCTTCGGCGGCGGTGACTTCGGAGACATCTTCGGCGATATATTCGGCGACATCTTCGGACGCCGCGGAGGCGGCAGGGGAGCGCAGGCGGAGCCTGAGAGGGGCGCTGACCTGCAGATGGACTGTACGGTCACCCTTGAGGATGTCTACAGAGGCTGCACCAAGGATATTTCGGTACAGACGCTTGTCGAGTGCCCTGACTGCCACGGCTCGGGCGCTGCCGCGGGCTCCGAGCCCGAGACCTGCCCGTACTGCCACGGTTCGGGACAGATTACCATGCGCCAGGGCTTCTTCCAGGTAAGGCAGCCATGCCCGCACTGCCACGGCACAGGAAAGTACGTCAAGACCCCGTGCTCCCACTGCCACGGCTCAGGCACCGTCAAGAAGCGCAAGACCCTCAGCGTCAGGATTCCCGCGGGCGCGGACAGCGGCATGGTTCTCCGTCTCTCCGGCGAGGGACAGGCTGCGCCGCGCGGCGGAGTTCCCGGGGATCTCTATGTACGCATCATCGTTGAGCCGCACCGCATCTTCACGCGAGAGGACTCCACGCTTTACTGCGAGGTGCCCATCAGCTTTGTTACCGCGGCTCTCGGCGGCAGCGTCACTGTTCCGACGCTTGACGGGGAGAAGAGCATCACCATATCGGGCGAGACCCAGACCGGCAAGCGCTTCCGCATCCGCGGAGGCGGCATGCCCACGACCTCCGGCGGCAAGGGCGATCTCATCGTCGCGGTGAAGGTCGAGACGCCTGTCAAGCTCAATGACGAGCAGAAGGAGCTTCTCAGGAAGTTCGGTGAGTCTCTCGGCGAGTCGCAGGACAAGCCGGGGAGCCACAGCCCTGAGGCGAAGGACTTCGTCGACAGGATCAAGCAGTTCTTCAAGGATCTCAAGAAATAATGCCTGCGGGCAGGAGCCTGCCCGCTTCGGAAAACAGTTTTAAGAGGCCGCGCAGGCGGCCGTAAGGGGGAATTTCAATGGCTGACGAGATTATCGCTCTTACCGTGGAAGGCGCGGCAAAGCTCAAGAAGGAGCTCGAGTACCGCAAGAACGTCAAGCGCCCGCAGATTACCGCGGCGATTGCCGAGGCCCGCGAGCACGGCGACCTGAGCGAGAACGCCGAGTACCATGCGGCAAGGGAGCTTCACAGTCAGAATGAGGCATTCATCAAGGACATCGAGGGGAAGCTCTCGAACTGCCGCATCATCGATGTCACGAAGCTTACCAATGACGGCACTGTGGTCTTCGGATCAACTGTTACGTTCATCGGGAAGAAGCTCGAGGATGAGGACGAGTACGAGGACTATCTTGACTACGACGAGTCCGACTACGCAGACGAGGACCTCTCCGAGTACAAGATCAAGAACACCTACAAGCTGGTCGGCGACGATGAGGCAGACATCGCGCAGAAGATGATCTCCTCCAACACCCCGATTGGCCGCGCGCTTATAGGAAAGAAGGTAGGGAAGTTCGTGCCGGTGAAGCTCCCATCCGGCTGCTTCGTCTACAAGATCATGAAGGTCGAGTACATCTGATCCGAAGCGCCTGCGCGGATATGAGAATGCCCGGGGAGACCCGGGCATTTGCGTATTCAGGCTTCGGAAAAGAGCCCTGCTCCGGGCCTTTTCCGGTATCACCCCTTATTTGTCTTTCGGCAGCGAGAACTTTGACTCCTTCTTCTTCTGCCTGAAGAGGGTGATGACGTTCCCTATGATCTGGACGGTCTCGCTTGAGGTTGCCTTAGAGAGCTCCTCTGCGGCAGCGGTCCTTGAGTCGCGGTCGCCTCCCTGGATCTTCACCTTGAGAAGCTCATGGTTCTCTATTGAGCTGTCGAGCTCCTTGATCAGGGACTCTGTGATGCCCTTCTGCCCGATGGTTACGACGGGCGAGAGGCTGTGGGCTTTTTCCTTGAGATACTGAATCTGTTTCTGGGTAAGTGACATTGTTTGGTCCTGAGATGAAATCCTGATATAGTTTAGCCTAAAAAGCACAAGAGTGCGATCCGCGGCCGGGAACTCTGCCGGGATTTGCCTGTGAACTGGAGCGAATGATGGAAAATGACAGCGGCCGCCTGGTGGCGCTTGATACCGAAACAACCGGCATGAACAACGATGACGGAGGCGAGCACGTCGAGAAGGGACACCGCGTCATCGAGATCGGAGCAGTCGAGATCATGAACCGCCGCCTCACCGGGCGGAAGTATCATGTGTTCCTTAACCCGGAGATGCAGGTGTCGAAGGAGGCCGAGGCCGTGCACCACATCTCGGACGAGTTCCTCGCTGACAAGAAGAAGTTCATCGAGGAGATGCCGGGCTTTGTCGAGTTCATCAGGGGAAGCACGGTCCTCATCCACAACGCCTCGTTCGATACCGCGTTCCTCAACCAGGAGTTCAGCCTCGCGCACGCGAGCGAGACCATGGAGAGCGTCTCTAAGGTGGTTGATACGCTCGCTGTCGCCAAGGAGATGTTCCCCGGTGAGAGAGTGAGCCTCGACGCCCTCTGCACGAGGTTCGAGGTCGACAGGACAGAGCGTGAGACCGAGGGACACGGTGCGCTCCTCGACGCGCTCCTCCTGGCCGAGGTCTACCTCCGCATGACGGGCGGCCAGCGCGAGCTCACCTTCGGCGATGACGCGGCAGGCGGCGCGCCCGGAAGCAGGAAGAGGGCGAGAAAGACCGGCGCGCATTTCAAGGTCATCCATCCGAGCGAGGCGGAGCTGGCGCTCCATGAGAGCATACTTGACTATGTTGCGAGGGTGGGGCGGTGCACGCCGGTATTCAGGAAGGAGCCTGAGCCTCCTGCGGAAGGCGCTGAGGCGGCAGGAAAACAGTAAGCCCGGGCAGTGCCCGGGCTGTTCCCGTCGGGGGAAAGGAATTGCGGCTTAAGGCACGCCGTCTTCCGGCGTGCCTGCCTGGCGCTCGGAGATCACTTCTTGAGAAAGTCGTCCAGCTCCTTGCAGGTCTCATTCGTGTCAGGACTATTATCGCATCCCGAATAGAAATAGCTTTTTACCTGTTCTTTGTTGTTCTTTGATTTGTAGTATTCTGCAAGGGTCAGGCAGCCCTCTTTCTGATCCAGGGAACAGGCAGTGTCAAGGAAATGCTCTGACTGTTCCTGATCATTTTTCCTCTGATGGTAATAGGCAGCCTCCATGCAGTAGTCGCCGTACGTTCTGTGGGCCGAATTGTAGTCCCGGAAGCCTGACACCCCTTCATCGCACAGCTCGGTGATTTTCGTGATTTCCTCTTCCATGTATTTGCTGTACTGATCCTTGTCGCAGCTGTTTCCCACAGTGCCGCCGGAGTATTGCTCCAGTGCCGTGTGTATTTTCTTTACAATCGAGGCCTGCAGATTTTCTGCATCCTTATTGCCAAGCCTCACGGCGTATGAAAGATTCTGTGCAGCAAGGAGAGGCGGGGCAAGCTGAGGTCTGCACTGATCCTTGCCTTTCTGGTTTTTTGCATACTCAAGGGCTGCTGACTGGTAGCATATCTCTGCCAGGCCCGGATCATATCTGGTTGTTTTCCAGACGCTGCATGCTGCATTGAGGTAATAACTGAACATATCAGCGTCTGTGAACATGGCACCGCCGGTAATTACTCTCATTTTGTTCACATAGTAGTCTGCTGCATAGGCGCATGCCTCAGCATAATAGCGGTTGGTGCAGGCGAGCTCGAAGATCTTCTTGGCTTCCTTCTTCCCCTCATCGCCGGCCACGCCTTTCTGGTACAGCTTTGCCATTTCTACGCATCCCTCCGTATCGCCAAGCTCGCAGCCCTTGGTGAAGTATGACAGTGATGAACTGACATCTTTATCGATATTCAGCCACTTCCTTTCATAAATATGGCCAAGCTTCGTGCAGCTGGGGCCTTCTTTGTAGTTGGTGCATTCTTTTTCATACTCTTCGATGGCTTTGCCCAGCGTCCTTATTGCATCGCCGATGTTTTTCTTCTGATGGTAGAGGCTCGCAAGTTCCTGACAGGCTGGTGCGAAATACCTGCTGCAGGAATTTTCAAGAAGCTGCTGCGCTTTCCCGTCGTCCTTGCTGATTTTTATATTTTCCTTTTTGACGTCAATTCCGTTGTGATACATCCATGCAAGCTGCACACAGGCATCGTCATAGCCCTGATCGCAGGATTCCTTGAAGTAGTCGTACGCGCTGTCGCACATAAAGCTCAGGATAAAGCAGCTGTGCTGGAATTCCCTGGAGTGCTCCGCATATTCTGCAGCCTGGGCCTCGGAATCAACGTCGTCTTCCGGCTCCGGAGCATCGATGTCGTCCGCATAGCATGCAGGGCCTGCTGCCAGCAGAAGGGCGGCGGCAATTCCGCACGCGAGCCTTGTTCCTCCAGACTTAAGAGCTGTTAATAAACCTGTAATCAGATTCTGTTTCATTTTCCGCCTCGCTATTGTCTGATGCTTTTATCAGCCGTCGTGTGACCAGGATTTCAGTTTCTTAAGTTTACTGCTGTGATTTTTTATGACCATATTTTTTTTGCAGGAATAATGTCTGTTTATGACAGCTGCGTCACTTTTTAAGAAGCAGGGCATTCTGCCTGTCACCAGGACATATGCAGGCTCAGGATTGTGCAGCAGAGGGATGGGATAGTCACGTACCGGAGAGGTGCGTTCAGTGAGGAAGGCAGTTTGCTTCTGCGACAGGAATTAAGTGCCGCGGCAGTCGCTGCGGCAGATATTTGGTGGCTCAGCCTCTGGGCTTTGTCGGGCAGGAGTTCTCTGAGAGCACGGAGTTCCCCTCGGTGAACTGGTCCTGCTGCATGTCGCGGATCCTGATGAACTCGTCAAGGTGCTCGAGGGAGACCTTTACGATCTTCGGATCGAAGTGGTGCCCGCTCTCCTCCCGGATGAGCTTGAGGATTTTGTCGAGCGGCCAGGCCTTCTTGTAGCACCTGTCGGAGCCGAGCGCGTCGAACACGTCGGCAAGGGCGGCGATGCGTCCGTAGAGCGGGATCTCCTAGCCCTTGAGACCGAGCGGGTATCCTGAGCCGTCCCATTTCTCGTGATGATTGCAGGTGATGATGCCGGCGTTCATGAAGAGCGGAAGTCCTTACCGTGCTTTGCCTTTGTATCTGTCTAATTTTGATGTAGGTCATTTAAACTATCGCAATGGCAAATTTTATTTGTGGAACTTGAGAACAACTCTTGCAGCATTTCGGAATCCCATACCAGATCTAGGCTTTCCTTACACCGATGCATGATGTCGCGATATTTTCTACATTTCGATATTTAATTGTTTAAATATTGTCATTAAAAATATTTCTATCTATATTAAAGTGTTATTATCCACATAATTAATTTTGCATTAATGTTCAACTAAATTTGCGGATTTTGACAGATACTAAGTATAAAAGTTTGCGGATTTTGACAATCACGAGGTATAAAAGTTTGCGGATTTTGACATTTGTAAAAGTAATGATTTGATTTTTGCGATAATTTATTTAAACATATTTAAACGTTTGTAAATGGCGGAAAAATGACGAAAAGAATCTTTAAAAGAAAACTGTATCAACAGATGCTGGAGTGGAAAACTAATCAGCATGGTACAACGGCTTTGCTGATCAGAGGTGCAAGGCGTGTAGGAAAATCGACCATAGCAGAGTCCTTTGCCAAGAGTGAATATAAGAGCTATATTCTTGTTGACTTTTCTGAAGCACCGATGGCTGTACATAAGCTATTTGAAGATATATCGGATTTAGATTATCTTTTTACCCAACTTCAGCTTCGCTATCGTAAAGATCTGTTTCACCACAAATCAGTGATCATCTTTGATGAGATACAAAAAGAGCCGCTTGCCCGTCAGGCCATAAAAAAACTCGTTAAAGATGGACGTTATGATTACATCGAAACAGGTTCCCTTCTAAGCATAAAGAAAAAGAAACAGAATATCCTTATTCCAAGTGAAGAGACGCGCGTGGACATGTATCCCATGGACTATGAAGAGTTTCGCTGGGCACTTGGTGATGAGACTACAATTCCGCTTATACGCAAGATGTTCAACGAGAGAACACCGCTTGGTGATGATACTAATCGTCAGCTAATGCGTGATTTCCGTCTCTATATGCTTGTCGGAGGAATGCCTCAGGCAGTGGACGATTATCTTGACACCAGCAACCTGAGTATAGTTGATCAGCGAAAGCGCAGCATCCTGGAACTGTATGATGATGATTTTTACGAACTTGATCCTTCCGGGAATACATCGGCACTATTTCATGCTATTCCAGCTCAGCTGAACAGCAATGCCTCACGTTATCAGGTTTCAGCTGTAATTGATGGTAGCAGAGCTGAGAGGGTTGGTGAGCAAATTAACATTCTGAAAGATTCAATGACAACCAATATTGCATATCATGCTAATGATCCAATTGCCGGACTGGCATTTCATATATCAAGGGAACGCTTCAAGCTGTTCTGCGGTGATACGGGATTGTTCGTTACTCTGGCTTTCTGGGACAAGAAGTTCACCGATAATATAATCTATCAGAAATTGCTGAGCGGCAGGCTTCGGGCTGACTTGGGGTACCTGTACGAGAATGTGGTAGCCCAAATGCTTGTGGCTGCCGGAAACTGCCTTTATTACCATACCTGGCCTGTTCCTGCAGCTAACAGAAACTATGAGATTGATTTTCTTCTGTCCAGGAAAGATAAAATTTGTCCTATTGAAGTTAAGTCATCTCAGTCAAGTGAGCACAAGTCAATCGATGAGTTTCAAAAGAAATTCTCTTCAAGAATACTGCAGCGTTATATGCTTTATACAAAAGATCTCAGAAAAGAGCACGATTTGCAGTGTTGCCCTGTGTATATGACTGCATTTTTGTGACTTTCAGTTAATAACCACAATAAGAAATCAAGTAGCCGCCCCTTCTCCTCAAAAGTGCGGCGGAATTCTCAGCCTTTGGGCTTTGTCGGGCAGGAGTTCTCTGAGAGCACGGAGTTCCCCTCGGTGAACTGGTCCTGCTGCATGTCTCGGATCTTGATGAACTCGTCAAGGTGCTCGAGGAAGACCTTCACAATCTTCGGGTCGAAGTGATGCCCGCTCTCCTCCCGGATGAGCTTGATGATTTTGTCGAGCGGCCAGGCCTTCTTGTAGCACCTGTCTGAGCCGAGCGCGTCAAACACGTCGGCGAGGGCGGCGATTCTTCCGTAAAGCGGGATCTCCTCTCCCTTGAGCCCGAGAGGATAGCCCGAGCCGTCCCATTTCTCATGGTGGTAGTAGGCGATGATGCCGGCAGTCCTGAAGAGCTGCAGATCCGAGTCCTTCAGCATGTCATAGCCTATCTTGGAGTGGGTCTTCATGATGGCCCACTCGTCAGGATCGAGCTTCCCGGGCTTGTTGAGGATCCTGTCCGGGATTCCGATCTTGCCGATGTCATGGAGAGGCGCGGCACGCTTGAGCATATCCTGCTCGCCCTTCGGGAGTCCCAGGAGCTTCGCGATGAGCTCGCAGTAGAGCGAGACGCGCTTTACATGGAGCCCGGTCTCCTTCGACCTTGTCTCGACCACCTCGCTGAGGCGGTAGATAATCTCGCGCTGGTTGCGGTCAATCAACTCGCGGAGCCTGAGGTTGCGGTAATTTATGGTGATGCACTCGATGAGGAGATCCAGCATCCTCGAGTCCCCGCGCATCTTGACCTCGTCGATGGGGTCAAGCCGGAAGACCATGCCGTAGATCTCCTGCTCCGACATGTTTAGGCAGATGTAGCAGCTTGTCCCCTTATAGATGAGGGCCTGCCTGCCGGAGATGCTCTCGAAGATGACCTTCGTTATGTCATCGTGGTCATAGGGCTGCTTCGTCGCGAAGTCGGTTACGGTGATGCCGCTGTCGTACTTGTTGCCGCGGTAGGAATAGGCGCTCACGTTCATGTAGCCCGAGAGGCTCCAGGCCGGGAGGCCTATCTCGTTGAGCTTCCGGTAGATGGCGGCCTCGAAGCTGTCCTGGGTCTGGGCGGTGAGGAGCACCTTGGAGAAGTTCACTATGTCGGTCAGGGCGATGTTCTGCCGGTTGACCTGGGTCATGTCCATGAAGGAGTGGATGTTGGAGCGGATCAGGGTGCGGAGCTTCTGAGCGGTGAGCTCGGTCTTCTCGCGGTAGTCGTCGATGTCATATTCGCGGAGCATGTTCTCCTCGGGAATGACGCCCGGCTGCCCGGTCCTGATGACTATCCTCATGATGGGGTTGTTCAGGCGCTTCCTGATGTACTCGATAACATTGATGCCGGCGGTGTCGGTCTCCATCACGATGTCGAGGAGCACAAGGGCAATGTCGGGGTTGCCGTCGAGCACCTTGCAGGCCTCCTTCGAGTTCGGGGCGTAGAGAAGCCTGCACTGCTTGCCGAATACCTCGTAGCCGCTTATCGCAAGCTGGGTGACGTTGAAAACCTCCTCCTCATCGTCAACGACAAGGATTTTCCATGGAGCCGCGCTGGTCGCGCCGCTGTCATTTCCGTCGACTTCATCGAAAAAGGTTATGGTATCCGTGCTCATGATCGATTACCTGAAATGCTTAAAGACCTGCTCCCAAAATGATATTATCAGCAAAAATCTTTTACAAACAGTGGTATCTGTCATACATTATGAAGATAAGACTGTTTTATCGCGCAGTTCCTGAGAATTTCCCAGGAATGCGTGATGAGGCCTTTACGCTGTTTGAGTGCTGGCGGCAGGATGGACTGCCGCTTCCATGATCTTACCGGAGGACCCGATGACCGAAACTGACATTCTTGGCGACCTTGAGGAGGCGAGCCGCGTACTTGACTCATTCATAGCATCAGGCGGCGCTGCTGCGATTGAGAAGGCCGGGAAAATCATGGCGGAGAGCCTCCGGAACGGCGGCAAGATCATCTCCTGCGGCAACGGCGGATCGAACTGCGACGCCATGCACTTCGCCGAGGAGCTCACCGGCCGCTACCGCAATGACCGGAGGGCGCTCGGCGCCGTTGCCATTGACAACCCGGGGCACCTCACCTGCGTCGGGAACGACTACGGCTTCAATTACGTGTTCTCCCGCTTCGTCGAGGGCGTCGGAAGGGCAGGTGACGTGCTGCTCGGCATCTCCACATCCGGGAACTCCGGGAACATCGTGGAGGCTGTGGAGTCCGCGAAAAAGGCCGGGATAAAGACCGTTGTCCTCACCGGCAATGATGGCGGCAAGCTCGCAGGGCTCGCCGACGCCGAGGTAAGGGTTCCGTTCCACGGCTATTCGGACAGGATCCAGGAAGTGCATATCAAGATTATCCACATCCTGATCCGCTACATAGAGGACGCGCTTTCCCTCAGCTCCGGCGGGAATGGCGGGCACTGAGAGGCGCCGTTGCCCATGCAGCTGAGACAGAAGGAGGGAGGCTTTCTCTTCCTCAGGATCCCGGGGAGCCGTAAAATAAGGAAGCTCCTCGGCATTGCCGCGTTCCTTGTCCTCGCCGGCACCGGCGGAAAATACTATGGCGTGACCGACTGCCTCTCGGGTCTCCTTGGACTCAGGGGATCCGCGGCCGTCGCGCCCGCACCGCACGTGAGGCCCGGCACCGGGCGCCAGGGGGAGGCTCAGGTGCGCTCCGGGGCAGGCGCGGCCGCCTCCAGACAGCAAAAGGAGAGTCCCCGGCAGGGCGCCGGGCCTCAAATCCCTGAGAACCTCACGGCTGACTATTTCCTCGGGCTCCTCAGGGATGATCAGGGGAATGGCGGAGCACAGGGAGCCGCGCGCGGGGGCGGCTCCGGAAAGTAGTTTTGCCCGGCATGCCTGATGCCGGCACCAAGGATGTTCTGATGTTCTTTCTCTTCCTCATAGCAGAGTTCGCCGCTCTCACGGCGCTCGGGGCGGCTCTACGCGCATATATTTTCCTGAGGCTTGATCCGTCATCGGCGCTCGGAACGGGCGAGGTGGTGCGAAGCGGGCTCACCTTCGACGCTGCGGCCGCCTCGATATTCACACTGCCTTTTTTCCTATACGCGGCAGCGAGGCTCCTTCTGAGCCGCCGCACGTCGGTAAGGTTCTCCTGGTGCTTCGCCGTCATGCCGGCGGTCCTCCTTGCGGGCTTCATGCTCGGCGACTCCTTCTACCTTGAGGAGGCCGGGCGGCACGCCAGCAGCGAGATGCGCGCGCTCTTCCCGAATTTCATCGAGCTCACCCTTACCGCCTTCACCTCGCATCCGGGGCTCACCGCCGCCGTCGGCGCCGGGGCAGTCATCGCCCTTCTGCTTCTCCGTCCGGGCTTCTCCTTCAGGGCGGATGGCAGAAAGACCTCGGTATCGCTACAGTCAGTCCTTTTCCTTGCCGTTTCCCTTGTGCTCTTCCGTGGCTTCGGCACCGTGCCGCAGCGCCCGAGCACCGCCTGGATGCTCGGAAGCGAGGAGCTCTCGGTCTATGCCATGAACGGCGCGTTCTCCTCGGTCTACGGCCTCGTGAAGGGATCTGATCTGCAGAGGCTCTACCAGGCGCTCGGCGAAAGGGAGACGTTCAGCCGCGATGAGGCCGGGAGCAGGAAGCTTCCGCGCCCCTCGTACAATGTCGTGCTCCTGCTCCTCGAGAGCTGGCCGGCCGAGTACACCGACCGCTTCGTGACACCTCACCTCGAGGCGCTCCGTGAGAGAAGCTTCCAAGCGCTTGCCGCGGTCGCGGACGGCAAGAGGACCCACGAGGGCCTCTACGCGGCGCTTTGCTCGGCACCGAACCCGTTCGGCGCCGGGGTGCCGAGGACCGGGCTCGACCGCTTCGAGTATCACTGCCTTCCGGAGATAATGGAGAGCGCCGGCTATGACACGGCGATCTTCCAGGGGACGACCGGGGATCTTGTCGCGGAGTTCGCCGCGCTGCTCGGGGTAAGGAGATCCTTTGACCGGCACAATGTGGACGCGGTTCACCCGAAGTCGAACTGGGGCCTTGCCGATACGGATCTCTACGCGGCGATCCTCTCCGAGGCGGCGAAGGCGGAGAAGCCCTTCTTCTATATAGTGAACAACACCGACACCCACGACTTCACCATCCCGGAGGAGTTCGGCTGGAAGTTCGGCGATGAGCTCAGGAGCGACAGGGAGAAGAGCGTCCTTTACTATGCTGACAGCGAGCTCCATGAGTTCATGGAGAAGTTCCGGAGCGGCAACGGCCTCCCGACGCTTTTTGCCGTGACGGGAGACCACACGAGGATGAGCAAGTCGAGCCCGCTTTCCTCGCACCTGGTGCCGCTCATCTTCTTCTCGACCGACGGGAAGTTCCCCGTCCGGTACATCGACTCCATTGCCTCGCAGCTCGACATCGCGCCGACCGTGCTCGGGTTCCTCGGCGGCCGCGCGCCGTGGTTCCTCGGGAGGAACCTGCTTACCGAGGAGCCAGGGCTTGCGCTCTTCTTCGAGAAAGGCAGCCTCTACTCGGTTCTCGGCAGGCATGTGACGGCAGAGTCGCTTAAAACGGGCGGGATCAGCTGCTACTATGCCGATCTCCCCTTCAGGCCCTCGAGGCACGACTGCACGGCCGCCGAGCTCGAATTCGGCGATCTCGGGGCAGGCGAGGCCGTCTATCAGCAGAGCATGCTTTTTGACGGGAAGACCGCCGTAGAGCGGCGCGCGTCGCTCTCCGAGGAGGCGGAGGAGCAGAGGATTCTCGGCGCGGATGACGGCGCGCTCCCCGTCGGCGTCCGCTCGGGCCTCCGCTCGTTTCTCGGATCAGCCGTGCACTCCGGCCTCGCCGCTGCGGCAGCCGTGCTTGCGGGAGAGGAGTCGGGGGATGAGCCCCGGGCAGGAGTCTTTTCAGCAGAAGGATCTTAATGCTGTCTTGACACAGTCAATTTTAACGGCGTAATATGCGCCCATTGTTTCATGCGGCTCTGCCGCGCGTTCTACTTAAGGAGAGAGGCTCCGGAGCATCACGGGTCTCGGTTTATAACATGAAGAAGATTGGTTTTATCGGCTGGCGCGGAATGGTCGGCTCTGTACTGATGAACCGCATGGTCGAGGAACATGATTTCGTCGGCTTTGAGTCACATTTCTTTTCAACCTCCCAGGCCGGCCAGAAGGCTCCTGAATTCGCAGGAACCGATTGCGGCGTTCTTCTTGACGCAGGAAACCTTGACCTGCTGAAGGAGATGGACATCATCGTCACCTGCCAGGGCGGCGGCTACACCACCTCCGTATATGACAAGCTCCTCGCCTCCGGCTGGAAGGGATACTGGATTGACTCCGCGTCAACCCTCCGCCAGGATCCTAGGGCCTGCATCATCCTTGATCCGGTAAACCGCGAGGTCATCGACCGCGATCTTGAGCGCGGCATCCACACCTTCGTAGGCGGCAACTGCACCACCAGCATCATGCTCATGGCGCTTGCCGGCCTCATCAAGTCAGGCGCCGTCGAGTGGCTGCAGATGTCGAGCTACCAGGCCGCATCAGGCGCCGGCGCCAAGAACATGCGCGAGCTCCTTGCCCAGATGGGCGTGCTCTACGGCGCATGCGCGGAGGATCTGAAGGATCCCTCCGCCTCCATCCTCAAGATCGAGAAGGAAGTCCGCGATGCTATGAACTCCCCCGCCATGCCGGTTGCCGAGTTCACCGTTCCACTTGCAGGCTCGCTTATCCCCTGGATCGACAAGAAGATGGAGAGCGGCCAGAGCCGTGAGGAGTGGAAGGGCCAGGCCGAGACCAACAAGATCCTGGGCTTCCCCGAGGGACAGATCAAGGTTGACGGCAACTGCGTCCGCATCAGCTCCCTGCGCTGCCACAGCGAGTCCTTCCTCATCAAGCTCGCCAAGGACATTACCGTTCCCGAGATCGAGGAGATCATCAGGAACACCAACGAGTGGGTCAAGGTCATCCCCAATGAGAAGGAGGAGACCATCCGCGAGCTGAGCCCTGCGAAGGTATCCGGCTCCCTCTCCGTTCCTATCGGACGCATCAGAAAGACCACCATCGGCGACAGGTACCTCTCCGCGTTCTGCGTCGGCGACCAGCTCCTCTGGGGCGCAGCCGAGCCTCTCCGCCGCATGCTGAAGATCCTGCTCGGAACCCTGTAACAAAAGGGAAACAGAGGAATTCAGTCTCAAGGGCGCCTCCGGGCGCCTTTTTCATTCCTTCATTATGTGAGCTGCCTCAAAGCTCCGGAAATTCTCCTCTTAAAGAAACGCCAAACTGTGCCGATAACCTCTCTGTCGGGGAAATCCGGGGACAGGGGAAATGCAATGCTTGCATCTGAGATTCGCAACAGCGCGCTGATTGACGAGCTCCAGCTCGGGCAGTCGCTCAATCATGCCGTCAACAGCTCGGATCAGGCCTCTTTTGCCCTGATGCTCGCCATGATCTCGGACAACGCCATGGACCTCCCGAAGGAGGAGGATGCTGTTTCCGCCGCAGGGAAGGCCGCAAAGGCCGACCTCCGCATGAAGTTCGAACTGCCGCCTGAGATAAGGCTCCAGAGCGGCGAGGGCGACGCCCTGAGGGGAGAGAGCCTCGGCGATGACTTCAGGAACGGAGGACTTGAGTCCGTGTTCCTTTCCGAGTGCCTGTTCCCGGAGCCACTCACCGTAAAGCATGATGATCTCCCCGAGACCGTTCTCGGCAACATGTCGCCTGTATCACGGGCAAGGTACGAGATCGCCCGTGAGGGCCGCGAGCCGAAGTTCATCCCGGTTGAGGCCACACCTGCCGATGTCCTTGACGAGACTGTCTCCTCTGAAAAGCTCAATACCGTCCTTGAGGCGGCCTGATCCGTTCTCCCGGATTTCCTTACAGTGCAAATCTCCCGTGTCCGGGGCCACTGTGCCCCGGAGGATCTCCGGACTGTCATTTAATGATATGTTTTACGGTGACGGCAACACCACGGAGGATGCCCCTGAGGGGAGGATCCCGTAGCCTCCTGCGCATGACGGGAAGGCTCAGCTCCCGGAGAGATCCCTGAGGCTCTGGAGCATTACAGGGCACTCTGACTCTATACTCTGATTCTATGGAGTGCCCGGTCCCCGGAGGGAAAATGCGGAATGTCAGCGGTTTTTCGGGGGAGTAGGCCCGGTTCTTTGAGAAGGACGCGGCAAAGCCGCGGAAGCGACAGCGGAATGCTCATATGAATTCGTGAGCGGCTCCTCCGGTGAGCCTTAAGCGGTAGCTCACGGGCCGCTCACAGGAATTGAGATTCCGGCCTTTTATCTGTCGTAGCCGGCCCGGGGCCCGGCGCTCCCGTTGAGCCTTCCGTCCGTGATGAAAAGCCTGGCCGCCCCGATAACCGCCGCAGGAAGGACAAGGATGTTGGCCACGGGAACCGCAGCTATGGCAGCCGTGAGGCAGCCGAACGAGGCAACCTGCACCGGGGACCTCTTCATACTGTCGCTCATCTCATCGAAGCTGATGCCGTTGTTGTCGAAGACATAGTCAAGGTTCTGCATGGCGAGCCACCAGCCGCTGAGGACGAGCCAGAGGACAGGGAAGAGGAGCTGCCCGATGACCGGGACAAAGAGCACGAGGCAGCAGAGGAGGGCGCGCGGCAGGTAGAAGACGTAGGACTTTGCGGTCCTCCCGAGCGAGTGCCAGGCGACGCCGGCGAGGTATGCAGGATACCTCCCTCCCGGGATCTCAGGCTGAGGCCTCTTCATCCCCGTGAGATCCTCCTCGGCCTTCTCGGCGAGGAAGCCCGCGAACGGGCTCATCACGATGCCCTCGACCGCGACAAAGAGGTAGGCGGAGATGAGCGTAATGCAGATGAAGGCGAGCGGGATGATTATCCACCGGAGGAACGAGAGCCAGTCAGGTAGAGCCGAGAGCGCCCGGTCAGTGCCGCTGCTGATTGCGCCCATGAAAAAGTACATGCCCGCAATCATTATCACGGTATTGATAAGCACAGGAAGCAGGGTATACATCCTGTAGCCGTCCTTCAGCATCATCCTGAATCCGTAGAAGAGGCAGGAGCATCCGTATAAGCTGTTTTTTGTGTCCATTGTCTGTCCATTGCGCCGGAGCGCCCGAGTTTGAGAGTAAGGGACATAGCCCTTCACAAAAATAAGTTTTTTCCAAAGAGAATGCAAGAGGGGCGGAAAGCGCTGTCCGGAGCCTCAGAAACTTCTGTATTCCGGGACAAAAATGCTATAATTCCGGAAATCTTCGGGTCTCACAGGCGTTTTAAGGTATGTCCACCAAAATCATCCTGCTCATCGGTGCATCAGCCGTTGTCTTAGTTTTCATCGTCTACGCCGTAATCATAAACAACCGCCGCTTTGCCGGCCGCCGCAGACGCTACAACAAGGATCTCCACTCTGATGTAGGCGATCTGAGCCTCAGCGGGAAGGAGCCCGGCTCCGCCGACGAGGAGAGCACCCTGAGGACTTTAGGCGGCGAGGGGCCTGATCTTGCAGCAAAGCCCGAGGAGAGCGCGGCACCCGCGAAGGAGCAGGAGGACGCGCCTGTGAACGAGGCGAAGAAGCAGGAGAAGATCTGGCAGGACTTCTATATCGTCAACCTCGTGAAGGCAGACGGCACCCCCTTTGACGGCTACGCCGTAAAGACCGGCTTCGAGAGCCACGGCTATATCTTCGGCGACTACGACATCTACCACTGCCTCGACAATGTCGATGACAAGTCATCGGAGAAGTTCGCCGTCGGCAACCTCTACAAGCCCGGCACCTTCAGCGAGCAGGACGTCAACTCCTACGCGGTCAGGGGACTGAGCTTCATGATGCAGCCGAGAAAGGGCGCAGGCGTCAGGAACTTCACCTCCATGATCAAGGACGCCTCCGAGTTTGCCCGCGAGCTCGGCGCTGTTGTCATCAACCAGGACGGATCCGCGAAGTTCGATGACGCCTTGAAGGAGCAGTACCTCAAGGAGCTCGCAGCTTTCGACGCGCAGTAAGGATGCTGCCTGCTGAAAGCCAGAACCCAGCCGGCGGGGCATGTCCCCGCTTTTTTTGTGTCCGTTTCTTACGTGAGGAAAGACTATGCCGGACGAGAGCGCTGTCAGGGAAAGGATGTCGGAGCTTTCCCGCCTTCTCAACAGATATTCGCATGAGTACTACGTCAATGACAGCCCGAGTGTGCCTGACGCCGAGTATGACCGCCTGTTCCGCGAGCTCGAGGAGCTCGAGAGGCAGCACCCGGATCTGATCGATCCCTCCTCCCCGACGAGAAAGGTGGGAGGCGAGGCGATTTCCGCCTTTAAGAAAGTGGTGCATAAAATCCCGTTGCTCTCGCTTGCCGACATCTTCAGCGAGGGCGAGCTCGATGACTTCGTGAGAAGGGTGAGCGACGCTGCCTCGTCGGACAGTGTGGAGTTCGCGGCCGAGGTCAAGCTTGACGGCCTCGCCTGCAGCATTTTCTATACGGACGGGATCCTCTCGCTCGCCTCGACCCGCGGCAACGGCACGATAGGCGAGGACATCACGGAGAACGTGAAGACCATCAGGAACGTTCCTCTCCGTCTCGAGTGCGAAAATCCACCGAAGATGCTCGAGGTGAGGGGCGAGGTATTCATGCCGAAGGGCGGCTTCGAGAGGATGAACCGCGAGGCCCTGGAGCATCACGGCAAGGTGTTCGCGAATCCGAGGAACGCCGCCGCGGGAAGCCTTCGGCAGCTTGATCCGAGGGTGACCGCGAAAAGACCCCTGATGTTCAACTGCTACTTTGTGGCGGCAGCCGAGGGCATCGCTCTTCCTTCGCGCCACACCGAGAGGCTCGCTCTTGCCGCCTCGTGGGGCATTCCGGTGAACCCCCTCACCGAGACCGGAAGGGGCGGGGCGTTCCTCCATGACTTCTACGCGAGGATGGCGAAGCTCCGCCCGCACCTTCCCTATGAGATCGACGGCCTTGTCTACAAGGTCAATGACATTGCTCTGCAGGAGCAGATGGGGAACGTCACCCGCTCGCCGCGCTGGGCGATCGCCCACAAGTTCCCGCCGGAGGAGGAGATGACTATTCTCCGCGATGTGCGCTTCCAGGTCGGAAGGACCGGTGCCGTGACGCCGGTTGCCGTGCTGGATCCGGTGAGGGTAAGCGGCGTTACGGTGAAGAGCGCGACGCTCCACAATGAGGAGGAGCTCAGGAGGCTCGGCGTCATGATCGGGGACACTGTGATCGTAAGGCGCGCGGGAGATGTCATACCTCAGATCGCATCGGTTGTGAAGGACAGGAGACCGGCTGACGCGAGGCCTGTCGTTTTCCCGGAGATCTGCCCCGAGTGCGGATCGAGGATCGAGCGCGTCGAGGGCGGCGCCATCAGCCGCTGCACCGGAGGGCTCATCTGCCCGGCGCAGAGGCACCAGACCCTGACTCACTTCGTGAGCCGCCAGGCCATGGACATTGACGGCCTCGGCGACATGATCCTGCAGTCCCTCGAGGACTCCGGCGCCGTGAAGTTCCCCTCCGACATCTATACGCTCCGCGCGGAGGATCTCTGGAAGGTCCTCCTCGGGAGCAGCGAGACGCCAGCGGCGTCAGGAAAGGGAAAGCGCGCCGCGGCGGAATCTCATAGGGAGAGCGCTCCGGAAGGTGATGACGCGCTGCCAGATCTTTTCGCGGCGGCGGAAAAAACCGGCGCCGGAGCAATTTTTTCACAGCTTCCGGAGGTTTCAGGCGCTGAGGACGGAGCGGCCGCGTCAGCGCTCTCACTGGCGGCGCCTCTGCTTTTCACAAAACCGTCACCATATTCTGTTGATAACAGTGCAGGCCTCAAAGCGCTCTCTGCGTTTTTCGGCAGGGACGATGACAATGTCCGCGCCGCCTGGCTCATTTACCTGCTCGGTGTCCCCGGCATGACGAGGGAGGGGGCGCTTTCGGTCTCCGAGTCCCTCCGGACTCCGGAGGAGATCCTCGACGCGGAGAAGGAGGAGACAGTCTCCGCCGCTGATGACGCCGAACTCGGGGAGAGGCTCTGGAGCGCGCTTGAGGCGGTCCGCGGGGATGACGGCTTCAGGGGCGACCGTCTGATCCGCGATTTCGCAAGATCGGAGAAGACCGCGCTCGCCCGCTTCATCGCCGAGGCCGCGCCTGATGTGACACCGGCTGAGGCGATGGTCTTCTCGCTTTTTGCGGAGCTCGGGAGCGAGGGCCTGAGCGGTGAGTACGGGAAAGCCGCCGAATCAGGTGCAGTAAGCGGCGAAGCCATTGAGGCGATCCGGGAGCTTTTCCGGAGGAAGGACGCGCCTCTTGCCTTCTTCATCTACTCGCTCGGCATCAGGACCCGGAAGGCCGGGAAGGGATATGAGGGTGTCCCGGCAGAGCTCAGGAAACCGCACGGGATTTCCGCGGCGGCAGCCTTCGCGCTCGCCTCGCATTTCGGCGGCTTTGACGCGTTCTCCCTCGCCGGCGAGGAGGCCCTCGGCGGGGCCCTCCGTGACTTCCCAGACGGAAGGCTCATCGCCGAGGCAGTTGTCCGGCATTTCGAGCAGAGGGGCGCGAGCGTCAGGAACCTCCTTGACTCAATCGATCACTCGAGAAACACCACGCTCCGCCGCTTCATCTACGCGCTCGGCATCAGGGAGGTAGGCGAGGCCACGGCGCTCTCGCTCGCGAGGCATTTCGGGACGTTTGATAAGCTCCGGCACGCGAATGCCGAGGAGCTCAAGCTTGTGGAGGACATCGGCGACGTGGTCTCCTCGAGCATCATCAGCTTCTTCGCCGAGAGCCACAACCAGGAGATGATTGACCGGCTCATCAGGCCCTCATCCGAAGGAGGCGCCGGCATAAGGTGGCCCGACGAGAAGGTGCCTGATTCAACAGAGATGCCTCTTCTCGGGAGGTCCTACGTCATAACCGGAACCCTTTCATCGATGGGCCGGAACGAGGCGAAGGAGCGGCTGCAGAGGCTCGGGGCGAAGGTAGCTGGCTCGGTCTCGAAGAAGACCACCGCGCTTATCGCGGGAAGCGGCACCGAAACAGGAAGCAAGATGACAAAGGCGCAGGAGCTCGGCATACCGGTGCTCGGCGAGGAGGATCTCCTGAGGCTCCTCGGAGAGGGCAGCGGGGAGCAGCAGGATCTCTTCTCCTGAGAAGGTCTGTTTACTCCTTAAGCAGGGCAGCCGGGAACATGAGGTTTCCGGCTGCCTTTTATTTTTCCGGGACGGGCCGCTCCGGATCCTCGGTGCCGGCCGCCGCTGGATTTATTTGTGAAAAAAGTCTTGCAAAGATGATGAGCTTGGTGTATGGTTAATTGTAACAACAAAGGTTACAACTAACGGAGCAGCACCTGAAGGGCTGCGGCATTTACCAGAACAGGAAGGAATGAATATGAACGTACTTTTGATCGGTGCAACAGGCTATGCAGGCTCGGCAATCCTCAATGAGCTCGTCTCCCGCGGCCACAGCGTCACTGCAGTTGTCCGCGATGTCTCGAAGCTTCAGGATAGCCAGTTCGTGAAGGCCGTTGCGGGCGACGCGACTGATCCTGAGGCGCTTGCGAGGCTCGCAAGGGGCAAGGACGCTGTCATCTCCGCCTACAACCCCGGCTGGAAGAATCCCCGCCTCTACGAGGACACCCTTGAGAACTACCCGAAGATCGTCGAGGGCGTGCGCAGCTCCGGCGTGAAGCGCCTCCTCATTGTGGGCGGCGCAGGCACCCTCTTCGTGAAGCCCGGCGTGCGCCTCGTTGACACCGGCACGCTCCCCGCCGAGTGGCTCCCTGGCGTGAAGAGCCTCGGCGAGTTCTACCTCAATTTCCTCACGAAGGTTAAGGATGTTGACTGGGTATTCCTCTCGCCTGCCGGAAACCTCGGCAACCTGCAGAAGGGCGTGCGTACCGGGAAGTACCGCGTCGGGAAGGACGACATGCTCTTTGACGAGAAGGGAAACAGCTTCATCTCCGTCGAGGACTACGCGGTCGCGATGGTCGACGAGCTCGAGAAGCCTGCCCACCACTATGAGCGCTTCACTGTAGCCTACTGACGCCTGGCAGCCTTTGCTTTCAGGGCAGGGTCTCCTTTGCGGGGGCCCTGCTTTTTTTTGACCCGTCAGGCAGCTCCGGGCAGTGTGAATTCCATGCTGCATCGCGGCAGCTGCCCCCCTGGCCTTCTCTCCGGTTCTTTTCTGCATCTTCCTGGTGCATTTTCCGCCGGATTTACTGCAAATTCCGGTTTATAAAAGACAATATAAGACACTTATATCGGACGGTGAAATCGTTTTCTTTTGATTTGGCTCAAATTAAACGGTAAAAATTTGATACAGCTCTCGTTTTGGTTGATTCTTGACGGCGATCACACTATTATGAAGGCAAGGAACTAACTCAAGACGCAAAATGCGCCTTAATCCCCGGAGAGCATGTTATCCGGGTGCCGCCAGCGCGCGGCGTGCGGCAGTCAGGCCGCTGTTCGAAAAAATAATTATTAATACAATAAAAAAAGGGTGACAAAAATGGAACTGCATAAGATATTTGCAGCCTCTGTCGTTTCAGTGTACGTGATGCTCGCCGGAGGCTGCCACAATGTGATGTACACAGCATCACAGGGACTCTCGGGACTGAGCTCCGCCGCTGAGGCGGAAAGCAGGAGGCTTGCAGACTCCGGCCTTGACGCAGCCGCCGCCGGCCGGTCTTCCGCTGATGCATACCGCGGGAATGTCTGGGACAGCATAATTTCCGGATTCAGCCTCGGAAACGGCTCGAGGGCGCAGGTCATCCGCCACAAGAACATCATGAGGAAGACCTCCCACGGCATGAACGCGCTGCTCGACAGCTCCTCACCCTACATCAGGACCATTTACAACGAGATCAGGGAGCGCGGGCTTCCCTCCGAGCTCGTGCTTGTCCCGCTGTTCGAGAGCGGATTCAAGATCGAGAGCAGGTCCCACATGGGAGCCGTCGGCTTCTGGCAGATGACCCCGATCACCGCAAGGCATTTCGGGCTCAAGGTCACCAAGTACAACGACGAGAGAAGGGACGTCAGGCGCTCGACTGACGCGGCTCTTGATCTCCTCAGCTACCTCAACAAGAAGTTTGACGGTGACTGGCTCCTGACCCTTGCCGCCTACAACTGCGGCATCACGAGGGTCACGAGCGCGATCAAGCGCAACAAGGCCGCAGGCCTCCCGGCTGACTTCTGGCACCTTAATCTCCCGAAGGAGACCAGTAACTACGTGCCGAGAATCCTTGCCCTCGCGAGCATCATGAAGGACAGCGGCTCATACGGCATCAGGATCCCCAACGTGGTCGATCATCCTGTCAGGAGGGATACCGGCGTCGTCACCGCGAAGGCATCGGCCGCAGGGAAGGCTGACAAGGGCCGCATTGCTGTGCTGAACTCGGTCACCTACCTGTACTCCGCGCTCAGGAACTCTGATGCCGGAGTCACTGGGATTGCCTCGGACCTTCTCGCCTGGGCAGCCCCGTCGGAGGACGATGCTGACGGACTGAAGTTCGCCTCGGCTGTATCCTTCTCGAACGCGGTAGCCGACTGAGCCTGAAAGGTTCTGGAAATAAAAAGCCGGAGCGAAAATGCCCCGGTTTTTTCGTATCAGGGAATGTCAGTACTTTTTCCCCTTAAGCTTCTCCGCCTCAGACCTTGCCATTCTGTCGCATTCCTCATTCTTCTCGAGTCCGTGGTGGCCCTTCTCCCAGTGCCAAGTGACATCGTGGTAACTGGTAAGCTCAGCCAGTTTCTCCCAGAGGTCGCGGTTCTTCACTGCCTTTCCGTCTGAGAGCTTCCAGTTTTTTGCGATCCAGCCCGGAATCCACTTCGTAATGCCGTTCTTAAGATAGGTGCTGTCCGTGCTGATGTCCGCCTCGCACTTCTCCTTAAGGGCGGAGAGCGCCATGATGGCAGCGGTGAGCTCCATCCGGTTGTTGGTCGTTCCGGCCTCGCCGCCGGAGATTTTCTTCAAGAACGGAGTGCCGCCTGGCGGGCAGTACTCGAGGATGGCCGCCCAGCCGCCGGGGCCGGGGTTGCCGAGGCAGGAGCCGTCGGTGTGGATGGTTACTTTTTTCATATTGGTGACCTGGCATTGGGGAATGGGGCCTGAACTGCAGGAGTTTACCATGCCGGGCCGTAAGCCGTGTGCCGGCAGCAGCTCCGTGCATCATGGGATTCCGGAGGAGCACTTCGTCAGAGAACCTTTTGCCATTTTGCCTCTCTGCCTTATAATCTCCCCAAACGGAGACAATATGACTGACAAGAAGAGAACGCCGAGCCAGACCCGCTGGCTCAAGGAACATTTTGACGATGTCTATGTGCAGGAGGCCCACAAGAGAGGGCTCCGCTCCAGGGCGTCGTTCAAGCTCGAGCAGCTTGATGAGAAGGACCACCTGTTCAGGAAGGGCATGAAGGTGGTTGATCTCGGCGCGGCCCCGGGCGGCTGGTCCGCCTATGCGGCGTCAAAGGTCGGCGATGGCGGCAGGGTGGTCGCCTGCGACCTCCTCATGATGGACTCCATCCCGGGGGTCGACTTCATCCAGGGCGACTTCAGGGACAGCGAGGTTCTCGCGAAGCTCCGGGAGCTCATCGGCAGCAGCAGGGTGGATCTCGTGATGTCGGACATGGCCCCCAACATGTCAGGGAACCTCGGCGTTGACCAGCCCCGCGCCATGTACCTCATCGAGCTTGCCCTCGACATGTGCCGCGACGTCCTGAAGAGAAACGGCAGCTTCATCGTCAAGGTCTTCAACGGGCAGGGCAGCGAGGAGTACCTCCGGACGCTCCGCGGGATGTTCCGGACAGTGAAGAGCAGAAAGCCTGACGCGTCGAGAGCCCGCTCGCGCGAGGTGTACTACGTCTGCACCGGATTCCTCGGTAGTGAGGACAGATCTGATGCCTCAGGGGATGAGGCCTGATGATGTATAATCGGGATCCGGCAGCGGCTTTCCTGCGGCCGGAGATCAGCCTGACAGTCTGCCAAACGGTTTTCTAGCGGATTATTAAATGAAGAAACATCTTTTTCTCTGGATCGTAATTGCGATTATCCTCGCGTCGCTTTTCCAGTCGGTAAGGGTTGCCGGTTCAAAGATTGCGATGATCGACTACACGACCTTCGTCGAGCAGGTGAACGATCATCAGATCAAGGAAATCTCCATAGCCGGCCAGGTAATCTCCGGCTACAGGACTGACGGGACCTCGTTCTCGACCGTCATCCCCCTCCCGGACCGCGACCTCATCAACCAGCTCATCAACGCGAAGGTCAGGGTCAACGGCACCCTCCCAGAGCAGAGCAGCGAGATCCTGCAGGCTATCGGCTACTGGCTTCCGATTATCTTCTTCATTGCCATCTGGATTTTTGTCGCGAGGCAGATGTCAGGAAGGAGCGGCGGGGGCGGCCGCTTCTCGAATCCGTTCAGCATCGGGCAGAACAAGGCCAAACAGTTCAGCGCGCAGGATGTGAAGACCACCTTCGCTGACGTCGCGGGCTGCGATGAGGCGAAGGAGGAAGTACGCGAGGTTATCGACTTCCTCAAGAACAGCGCAAAGTACCGGAAGCTCGGCGGCCAGATCCCGAAGGGCATCCTCCTTGTCGGACCTCCGGGAACCGGCAAGACCCTCCTCGCGAAGGCCATCGCCGGCGAGGCGCACCGTCCGTTCTTCTTCGTCTCCGGCTCCGACTTCGTCGAGATGTTCGTCGGCGTCGGCGCCTCCCGCGTCAGGGAGATGTTCTCCGAGGCCAAGGCCAAGGCCCCCTGCATTGTCTTCATCGACGAGATCGACGCGGTGGGCCGCCGCAGAAGCGGCGCCTCCACCGGCGGCAACGACGAGCGCGAGCAGACCCTGAACCAGATGCTTGTCGAGATGGACGGCTTCTCCGATCACGAGACCGTGGTCGTCATCGCGGCGACCAACCGTCCCGATGTCCTCGACTCCGCGCTCCTCCGCCCCGGACGCTTTGACCGCCAGGTTACCGTGGGCCTCCCGGACTTCAAGGGACGCTTCGAGATCCTCAAGGTCCACACCAAGAAGAAGCCTCTCGCCCAGGGCGTTGATCTGATGTCAATCGCCAAGGGCACCCCGGGCTTCTCCGGCGCGGACCTCGCAAACCTCGCGAACGAGGCGGCACTCTGCGCCGCGAGGAACAACAAGGACAAGATCGAGCAGTCAGACTTCGAGTACGCCAAGGACCGCATCATGCTCGGCACCGAGCGCAAGTCGATGTTCATCAGCGACAAGGAAAAGGAGATGACGGCCTATCACGAGTCAGGCCACGCCATCGTCGGCAAGCTTGTCCCTGACCATGATCCTGTCCACAAGGTCTCGATTATTCCTCACGGCAGGGCGCTCGGCGTCACCATGTACCTCCCCAACGAGGACCGCCTCTCGCACTCGAAGGAGTACCTCGAGTCCGAGATGAGCTCCCTCTACGCCGGACGCATCGCCGAGGAGATCATCTACGGCTTCGATCATGTCTCCACGGGGGCCTCGAACGACATCGAGCGCGCCACCCAGATTGCCCGCAACATGGTAACTAAGTGGGGCATGTCGAAGGCCCTGCCTCCGCAGCTCTACTCAGATCCTGACGGCGAGGGCCGCTCCACGAGCGGCGTCGACGGCTTCTACTCGAGCGAGACCCTCAAGCAGATTGAGGACGAGGTCAATGCGCTTGTAACCTCTGCATACTCCCGCGCGAAGAAGATCCTCGAGGACAACATGGACATCCTCCACGCGATGAAGGATGCGCTGATGAAGTACGAGACCATAGACGAGCAGCAGATCGACGATCTGATGAACAGGCGCCCGGTGCGCGAGCCCTCGCCGGCCCCCGAGAACCAGGGCGGCACCGAAGGCCCTGATTCCGGAAATACAGACGGCGGCAGCGGCGGTGCGGCTGAAAGCGAAGGCCCTGCCGGGGAAAAGGCCGGCAGCAGTGCCGGATCCGAAGAAAAAGACACCGGGAAGGGCGGCACGGACAATAAAGACAGCACTGAAAAATAGAAGCCGCAGATACAGGAAATAAGAACTGCGGCAAACAAAAAACTGATTGAGGACAAGCAGTATGGCACTCACAGCGGCGCACGGGTTCAAGCTCGTGCACAACACACCGAAAGTCAGGAAGCTCACGCACGGGGGAAATGAGCTTGTGCTCGATCACCCCGTGATTATGGGCATCCTCAATGTCACCCCGGACTCCTTCTCCGACGGCGGAAAGTTCTTCAATAAGGATGACGCGCTCCGCCACGCCGATGAGATGGTCGCCGCAGGCGCCGAAATCATCGACATCGGAGGCGAGTCCACGAGGCCCGGCGCCGCTCCCGTCTCTGAGGAGGACGAGACCGCAAGGGTCGTGCCGGTAGTCGCGGCAGTGAGGGAGAAGTACCCGGACATCTGGATCTCAGTTGACACCTCGACCCCCGGCGTCATGAGAAAGGCCTGCGCGGCGGGCTGCGACATCATCAATGACATCAGGGCCCTCCGGCGCGAGGGCGCCCTTGAGGCAGCCGCCGAGACCGGGGCGCCGGTGTGCATCATGCACATGCAGGGCGAGCCCGGGCACATGCAGGACAACCCGGTCTACCAGGATCTCATCGGCGAGGTCTCGGAGTTCTTCTACGAGAGGATCGACGCCTGCCTCAATGCCGGCATAAAGAGGGACAACATCATCCTTGATCCTGGCTTCGGCTTCGGCAAGACCCTTGACCAGAACTACAAGCTCCTCGGCGAGCTCGAGAAGTTCAGATCCTTTGATCTTCCGATACTTGCCGGAATGTCCCGGAAGTCGATGATCGGCGGGGTTACCGGCACCGGCACCGGAGACCGACTCGAGGGGACGGTTGCGGCGCATCTTGTCTCTATACTCAAGGGAGCTGATATCATCCGCGTGCATGACGTCAAGGCCCACAAGGATGCCGTTGACGTGATGATGTACGCGCTCAGGTACTCGAAGGCCAAAAATCTCTGAGAGCCCAGGTGCTCATGACAGTCTGAACCGCCTCATCAGGGGCGGTTTTCCATAAATAAGCCGGCGCGTGCGCGGGCCGGCTCTGACACGCAGGATTACTTTATGGACAGAAAATATTTCGGTACTGACGGCGTCAGGGGCGCAGTCGGCAAGTTCCCCATCACCCCGGAGTTCGTGCTGAAGCTCGGCTGGGCCGCTGGATCAGTCCTCGCGAAGAACGGCAAGAAGCGCGTCCTCATCGGAAAGGACACCAGGATTTCAGGATACATGCTCGAGTCCGCCCTTGAGGCCGGCCTTTCGGCTGCCGGAATCAAGTCGCTGCTCCTCGGCCCGATGCCGACCCCGGCGGTCTCCTACCTCACGAAGGCCTTCCGCGCCGACGCGGGCGTCGTGATAAGCGCCTCGCACAACCCCTACTACGACAACGGCATCAAGTTCTTCTCCAGGCAGGGCACCAAGCTCCCCGATGAGGTTGAGGCCGAGATCGAGAAGCTCCTTGACCACGACATTGTCTGCACCGGCTCGGAGAACCTCGGCAAGGCGGAGCGCATCGACGACGCCACGGGGCGCTACATCGAGTTCTGCAAGAGCACCTTCCCCAATGACCTCTCGCTCGAGGGGCTCAGGATCGTGCTTGACTGCGCGAACGGCGCGACCTACCGCTCTGCTCCGTCCGTGTTCCGCGAGCTCGGGGCAAAGGTGACGACCATCGGCACGGCGCCGAACGGCATCAACATCAACGACGGAGTCGGCTCAACCCATCCCGAGGCGCTCGCGAGGAAGGTTGTCGAGACGGGCGCCGATCTCGGAATCGCCTTCGACGGAGACGGCGACCGCGTAATGCTCGTGGACAAGACCGGCTACATCATCGACGGTGACGAGGTCCTCTTCATTGTCGCCCGCGACATGCA
>DEHC01000070.1:44181-56615 GCA_002351705.1 Gammaproteobacteria bacterium UBA2810
TTCATCCGCTCGGCTGTCGGCGACCGGTACGTGATGGAGGAGCTCATCGACAACAACTGGCGCCTCGGCGGAGAGAACTCCGGGCATGTAATCTGCCTTGACTACGTGTCGACCGGCGACGGCATCGTCTCTGCCCTGCAGGTCCTCCGCGCGCTCGTCCGTAAGGGCTGCTCGCTTGAGGAGCTCAGGGGCGGCATCTCGAAGTGCCCGCAGAAGCTCGTCAACGTCAAGTTCGTCGAGGGGCTTGATCCCCTGCATGCGCCTAACGTCCTTGTCGCGGTGAAGCGCGCCGAGGAGCGGCTCGGGAAGAGGGGCAGGGTGCTTCTCAGGAAGTCCGGCACCGAGCCTCTGATCCGCGTCATGGTCGAGGGCCTCGACGAGAAGGAGGTATCCGATCTCGCTGACATGATCGCCCATGAGGTCTCCGAGGTGAAGTAAGCCCCCGGGACGCCATCGATCCGCCGGTCACGCCGTGTTTAGTTTAAAAACAGCTTGATCGGCGGATTTTTAGTGTTTATAATGGCGCACGTTATTTTTGTTTCCAATGTTCCACGGAATTGCAGACCATGCTTCTTTACCAGATTCTGTTAGTACTGCTTATGCTCATCTCGATCGTCATGATCGCGTTGATTCTTATTCAGCACGGCAAGGGAGCCAGTCTGGGCGCATCGTTCGGCGCGGGTGCCTCGAACACTGTTTTCGGCTCTGCCGGAAGCGGTAACTTCCTGTCGCACACCACCGCAGTTCTCGCAGGACTCTTCTTTGTGATCAGCCTGATCCTCGGTGCCATTTACAATGACGCCATGAAGACCAGCGAGGATTTCTCAAAGATCGGCGACGAGGAGACAACCGAAAAAACTGTTGACACTTCTGCAGTAAAATCGGATAATAACAAGGCTCAGGAGAAATCCGAGGCCGCTTCAGCAAAGGATGAGGTAAAGTCCGCTGCTGAGGACAAGAAAGAAGTGAAGAAGGACGAGAAGAAGGCAGAAGAGAAGAAAGACGCTCCTGCTGATGTCGTAATCCCTCACTAAGAAGCAATCCAGTGCCCAGCTGGCGGAATTGGTAGACACGCAACCTTGAGGTGGTTGTGCCCGAAAGGGCGTGCGAGTTCAAGTCTCGCGTTGGGCACCATCTGGATTACTTCGACAATATGCCCAGCTGGTGAAATTGGTAGACACGCTGTCTTCAGGTGGCAGTGCTAGTGATAGCATGCGAGTTCAAGTCTCGCGTTGGGCACCATCCAAATAATTTCAAAAATTCCCCTCAATTTCCTTAAGTCCGTTCCAAAATTATCATCTCTTTTTAGACATTCCTCGCATTGTCATTCCTGAAGGAATTTTGTATTCTGAGACAGACACTGTCATATGTCCCTGTTAAAATCAGGTGTCAGGCCGTAAAATCAGGACGTACAGCAATTTTCCGGCCGTTGCCGGTGCAGAATACTGAATGACAAAAGCAGAGAGGCAGACAATCATGAACACAGAAAAAGAGAACAGGCCATTGCTGCGTCCGGCAGTGGGGGAGGAGGATTTTGCATCCTTCAGGGAGAAGGGCCTGTACTATGCTGACAAGACCGGGTACCTGAATCCTCTCCTTGAGGATACCCACAGGCTCATGCTGCTGCGCCCGAGGCGTTTCGGGAAGACCCTGATGCTGAGCACTCTCCGCCATTTCCTTGAGCTGAACTATGATAACCCGGGTGACACCGCGAGGCAGCAGGAACTCTTCCGGGGGCTTCAGGTATTGGAGGACCGGTGGTTCTGTGACAAGCATATGGGGCAGCATCCTGTTCTCTCGCTTTCATTCAGGAATGTTGACGGCCTCACGTTTGACGAGGCCTATGAAAGACTTGCCGGAGTTATATGCGGCCTCGTGAAGGATTTTCTCTGGCTTGACGGCCCGCAACTCTCGAAGTATGAGCGCGATCCACTGCACAGCATTGCTGACCAGGATTATATGAGAACTTCTGACGCACGGGTTGATGCTGAGTTTTCCCTTTCTTTCCTCAGCCGCCTACTTGTTGAGCGTTTCGGCGAGAGCCACCGGACTGTGATCCTTGTTGATGACTTTGATGTTCCTCTAAGAAATGCGGCAGCTCACGGATACTACAGGCAGATGAGCATACTTCTTGGCGGTATGTTCGGCAGCGTCGTCAAGACGAACAGCGACATTGAGAAAGTCATACTTGCAGGATGCCTGATGAATACCGACGGGGAATTCCTCGAACCTATAAACAATATGGAAGAGGAAACGGTGCTTGCCCAGAGCAGCAGCCTGTCTGCAGCGTTCGGCTTCACTCCGGAGGAGGCAAAAGCCATGTTCGAATACTGCGGATTCGGAAACTGCTATGACACCGCAAGGAGCCGGTTCGGCTTTTACAGCATCGGAGGCCAGGAGCTGCTTTGCCCGTGGGACATATGCTCTTATATCGATGAGCTTTCCAGGACGGAGGATACCTGTTCGCTGAATCCCGGGCCTTACTGGGCCATGACAGGGAGCAGGCGGATAATCGCAGAGCAGATGCCGCACCTCACCACGGAGGACTCAGAGAGAATCGGGGAGCTGATTTCAGGAAAAAACGTCCGTTTGGAGGCTGATATCGGGATCCGCTATAACTCTCTGAGCGGTGACTGCCTGAACTCATACATGTTCTGGGACATCCTTCTCCATGCAGGATACCTTACGCTGGCGGGCAGGGAATCCTATAATGAAGTGAATGTCCGCATCCCGAATGAGGCGATAACAGGGTATTTCAGACGCGAAATCGAGTCTTATTATGAAGGCACTGTATCGGATGAATTCAGGACCAGTGCCGTGAGCTTCACGGAAGCGCTCCTTTCCGGCGATATGCGAAAAGCCAATATATCTCTGGACGATCTCTTTCGGGGGTTTGTCGCCCTCGGAGAGCCTGGATCCGAGGATTCAGGCGGGAGCTGCTGGCATGAGTTCATGGAAAGAGTGCTTTCTGCGGCCGGGAGTGACATAAGCAACTTGAGATTCGGAAACGGCAGCGGCCCGGCTGACATCACTTTCAGCTCCGCAGACGGTTCTAAGACTGCCGTGATCGGAATTGAATGCGTGCCGGATGCCAGAAACTGGCTTGATGATCTCTTAGGTCATGCTGTGAAAAAGAGCGAGGAGAACGGATATGCCGGGGCATTCGGCAATGAATGTACCGGGAGCGTTCTTCTTTGCGGAATCGCCTTCCGCAACAGGGACTGCGCAGTCGCGATCAGGGAACTGCATTCTGATTCCGGGCAGAAATAAGCGTTCTGTCAGCCTGTGCCTCCATGTAAGCGGCCGTTCTCCGCTGCGGGGAGGCACATTGCCGGTTTTTCTGGATGCATAACTTGGCATTCCTCAATCCGGCTGGGATAAGTCAGCTTCCTGTCAGTATGGCCCATGCTTAATGGCGTAAGTCATGGAGCCAGGCCGGATTTTCCAGGTTACGCATTTCTTTTGAAAAAAGATTGCAGATAATGTTTGACAAGCGTAAAAAATTAGTGGATAATGACGCCCGTGTTCGAAAGAAACACGTTCACCCAGTGCCCAGCTGGCGGAATTGGTAGACACGCAACCTTGAGGTGGTTGTGCCCGAAAGGGCGTGCGAGTTCAAGTCTCGCGTTGGGCACCATCAGAAACACCTTCCCTTAATCTCCATTTATTCTTAATCTCCTGTCAAACGTATATTTCACTGCGGTTTTCTTGTGTTAAAATCACTCTGATCTGCTGTTCCCTGACTTAAACACTGACCGGAGCATTGCCTGATGACCAGCAACAGGGCGTTCACCCTTATCGAGCTCATTACAGTAATCGTGGTCCTCGGCATAATTGCCGTCACGGCCGGCATAAGGATGTCCGCATCGGAGGATACGGCACTCGAGTTCAGGAAGGAGTTCCCGGGAAAGCTCCGCACCGCGCAGCTCGAGACCATGCAGGGGAAGAATACGCTCGTCTATGTCCTGAGGACCTCAGACTCCATCATCATGTCGAAGGCCCGCTATGAGGGCATCACTCCGGGGAAGCCCTCCGGCAGCAAAATAGCAGGATACATTTATGATTCCTCGGACATCTCCTCGCTTATCTCCGCAGCCGAAGCAAAGGCAGAGAACAGCACTGAGAAGGCGAGCCGCGCGGAAATCAGTACAAAGAGCACCGCGATAAAGGTCGGAGGCACTGAAATCGCCGCGGGCAGTTCCGCTGCGGTCATCTTCGAGACCTCGGGGAAAATGCGCTCCTGCGGGCTCACGGGGAGCCTTTCCCTGGATTATAAGAAGGCGGATTTTGAGGACGAGAGGTGCGTATTCTCCATCGGGGAATTTGACATCTCAATTTACCGGGAGGGCCTTGTTGATGTCAGCGTCAGGAAATAGGCTCCGCCGCTTCCGGGGATTCTCCCTTATTGAGCTAATAGTCGGCATCGTGCTCATGGGCATGGTGATTGTCCCGATGACGGCCATCATGTTCAACAACCGCGAGATCTACGCCGATCCGATTGACTACGCGAAGAAGAACGCTCTTATAGAGGACATATCCGCCATGATCCTGAGCCGCTCCTTTGATGACAGGTCTGACTTCTCGGACGGCTGGGTGAGGTGCGGGGAATTCGGGGACAGCTCCGCCTGCCCCGCGGGATCCGAGCTCTACTGCACGGCCAAGCTTCTCGGCACCGGCGGGAGCAGGGAGTGCACGAAGGAAAGCGGCTACGGCCTTGACACCGGCGAGTTCTCATCGGACTTCTCCAAGATCGCTGACGGTGAGCAGTATCTCTCCATGCTTGATGACGCTGATGACTTCATTACCTCAAGGCTCTGCTCCGTGACAGGCGACTGCGGCGGGAGTGACTTCCTCCCGGCGAAGTATTTCGGCTCGAAGGGAAGCGAGGAGCGCTACGAGGGCATGAGCGTCAGGATCCGCGTCACTCCGCTCACCATTCCCGGGGCTGCGTCAGTAACATCCGGGAGCACCCTTTCCGGGAAGCTCGTAAGCATCACCGTAAAGTCAGTCACCGGTGAGACCGCATACTCGTTCATAAGGGGGAACTACTGATGAAGAAGTCAGGATTCACCCTCATTGAGCTTTTAAGCTGCATTGTCATCATCGGCATCCTTGCCGCGGCCTCGACGGGCTTTATCAAGAACGGCGTCAGCTTCTACATGGAGGCGACCGCGAACGGACAGACCGCGGACAGCGAGAACTACCTTGCGTCAAGGCTTAAGGACGCCTTTGCCCGGACTGTCCCCGGGCTTTATGAGATCCGCGTGTCGGAGAAGGGGAATGCCGTCTCGGCAGGCACGGACGGCAGGTGCCTCTCCTTCATCAGGGCGGACGCGGCGTTTCCCTACAGCGGAGCAGGGACCTATCAGCTTCCGGCGCCTCTTCTCCGGGCCGGCACCTATATCGCCTTCCTCCATGCCGCCTCAGGCGGGACCCTGGAGGAGAGCATGAGGCTTCCCGCGAGGATGAATGATCCGCTTTCCTACTGCGGGAGCTCCTGCGCCAAGGCAAAGGTCGAAAAGGTGGCGGGAGACGCGGATCTCCGGAAAATCACCATTGAGCTGAATCCCCACGCCTCAGCGCTCCCATCAGGCAAGGGCAGGATGTACCTTGCGAGGGTCAGGGAGACTTTCTGCCACATCGATGATGAGAAGTCCGGGGCCTACCGCACGGTAAGAAGGACCTCTCAGGGACTCACCGGCGCAAGCATCTTCGGGAGCGATGACACGGGCGAGAGCTACGGCTACCTCGCGAAGTCAGTATCGGCTGCCGCCTTCAGGGAGGTTCCGGCGGACTACAACAGCGACGGCGCGGTGCAGCTTGACACGGAGTACGACATAGACGGAATGAGGCAGAAGTTTGTCATCAGGATGGAGGCCGTCAATGCTGAATAGGAAAGGCGCTGTGGCGCGCCAGCGCGGCTCGATGATCCTCATGGTGATATTCGTGATGATCCTCTTCGGCTTCCTCGCGGCATCGCTCGTGAGGTTCTCGGTTGACCAGAACACCGGCGCCTATGAGAACACCGAGAGCATCCGCGCTGAGCTTGCCGCGAGGAGCGCGATGGAGCTCGCCATGTACGCGCTCTATCCCGCGGGGCGCTACTACGGCTGGAACGCAGAGGTCGCTGACGAGAACGGCTACAAGGACTGCGACAGGATCAGGAACATCGACCCAGACGGATTCCGGACGGGCAGTGAAAGGAAGTTTGTGGGTTTCAGGGATAAGTTCCCGCTTCCCGATGGCTCCGGTCTCGAGAGCTGCAGCTTCTCACTTGAGTGCCGGAAGGGAGAGGCCGCAGGCAGCGGCGTGTACTATCTGACCGCTATAGGAAGGTGCGGACGGGACAGTGACTTTGCCACGCAGTCGCTCAGCGGTTATGCTGCAAACGGAAACTGGCACGGGGAGGGCAGATGATGAGAATCGCCAACATTGTTACCGGTTTTCTTAAAACACTCTCAGGACTCATTGTTTTCGTATCCGCAGCCTCATGGGCCGGCGCACTGCCTTCTGCAAGATTCGGCGGGAATGAGCTTGAGGCTGTTACATCGGTCAATGACTATGTCTATTACGAGCTCAATCTCGGGACAGATGTTTTTGACTGCAACGGGACGATTCCGGTGACGATGCCGGTGCTTTCCCGTGATGCCGCTCCTGCTAACTACCAGCAGCCGCTTATTGTTATAAAGGCAAAAAAAGCGTCCATAAGCGAGGGCTGCAGCTTTAAGGCAGAGAACAGGAATAACAGATTTGATGTGCTGATCATAGCCTCAGAGAAAGACTCGGAAATAGTCAATGGGGCAGATCCGCTGGCTGTCAACGGCTGGGACGGCACAGGCTTCAGGGTGACGAGTCCTTCGGGAAGCGTATATTTTCCCTCAGACTCTGCGCTTTCGCCAGCAAACGTCAAACTTGCAGACATGCTTACTAGTGATTCAAATACGAGCAACTGCGTGGTCAAGTCCTTCGTACTGACTAAAATAAGCGGCACCTGCGGAAAGCGTCGATTCAGGATAGATGTGAGAGGCGAAGGTACATGCAGCATAAGCAGCGACTTAATTTATTACATAAGATCTAACAACGGGTATGACGTTGGAAAGACTACTTATAACTTTGATATAAATAATGGTATTTATTCACTACCAAGCATTGAAGCCAATCCAGGGAACAATCGGAATTATGACTGGTTTCTGCAAGCATTAGGGGTTAGAGTCGGAGGCGTCTTAAGGTATTTTGGCGGCAAAGAGCTCTATGACGGTGTTTCTCTTGACGTTACGAAAGTCGGCAGTGAAAGCGGTGAGAAAACAGCCGGCAAAGAGGCATTCTACCGTGTCAGAGTCATGGATGGCGGACAGGAGTGCACAAACGTGCTCCCTGTAGTTAAGGCTGGACTCCTGAGGAGCAAGGACAATGAGAAGTCAGATGTCAGTGCGCAGGTAAACGGGGAGGAGATCGGCTTTGTCTCTTCTTCAGGTGATGAGCCGCCAACGGAATTCAAGCTCGGTCCCGTCGGGAGCGGCTCGGAAAAAGGTGCTGGGTTTGGTTTTGACTACAGTGATTTCGGGCTGAGCACGCTTTATATCTCGGTAGTTCCCGGCAGCGGTTCTAGATACGCAGACAACAGATCCGATCGTAGATTATTGCCTTTGATCCTCAGGGGCTCTGCGGAGATCTCGAGTTTTCCGCAGGGGATCTGCGTGAGGTATTCCCAGGAGAACAAAAACAAGCTCTGCAGCAGCGGCTGCGAGCTCATCCGCTCCGGAGAGGAGTTCCTGCTCGACATCCTGCCTGTCGCATACTCGGGAAGTGACGATGATCCTCTCGCCTGCTCCGATGAGGCAGTAAAATCAAGGGTTCTTCCCTCCTTCCGGATGAATGACATCCCGCTTCTCCGCACCATCTCAAGGGAGAAGCATGAGAATACGCCTGATCCTGCCGAGGACCGCGATATCCCCGCTGAAATCGAGACGATGCAGGGAAGCGATGACACGGCAGTTTCCGGGAAATTTGACTACGGCTCCGAGGGGAGCCTCCTTCCAGACGGCATGAAGCTCAGGGCGAGGATCGGGAGCGCAGGAACCTTCCGCGCGCATATCCCGTCAATTGAGTTTACCGAGGAGCTCAAGTCTACCGAATCCTGGAGCGAGGAGCTCAGCTGGATTTACCCGTACGCCTACCGGATCTGGTGGGATGACAGCGCCGTTCCCTCAGAGCTGTACGCAAAGAGCTTGTCGTTCTGCAGAAAGGCAGACTCGGGCTCATCGAAGTACCCGTGGTTCACCTACGCAGGGCAGCCGTTCCGCCTCAGGAATGCCCGTATCGAGGCGATCAACAAGCAGGGCGGCGTCATAAAGAACTATGACTCCTCCATCTTCTCGCACGCGACTGACGTCCCGCGCCTGATGCCGTTCGCGAGGGAAGGAACGGAATTCTTGAGAAGCGCTGAGACAATAGAGCGCCTTCCTGAGACTGACGCTGCTGCCCCCGGATGGCAGGGCTGGACTGACGGCTGGCTCTATACCCGTGACGCATCATCAAATACTGCCATGACCCACGAGTACTATTTCCGGCTCCTGAAGGACGGCCTCAAGGCGCCTCTCACGCTCTATACCGGCGTCGGCATGGAAAGCATCAGCGGAACCGGGCGCAGCGTCGTCTGCGGCCTGGACGGAAACGGCGAGCGCTTCTCCGCGTCGGCTCCGGCGGCGGAGGGTGCCGAGGGCACCGGCACTGAAACTCCCGTATCAGCGCCTGATGAGTTCTGCGCCTTCGGCGGGAAGAGCGCCTATGCGTCCATGAACTTCCTTACGGGGCGCCTCCGCGCCGTCTCAGGGAGGACGGGAAGCGCCGGGGCCGCGTATATTCCTTTCGTCGCGGAGTACGTCTCCGGATTTGATGAGGGCGGGAGCCCTGTCTGGACGCAGAACTATCCTGACAGCTGCACGGTCCTGTCCTTCGGCAGGGACGCGGAGTCCCCCTTCAGCTTTAGCGAGCGGATCGTGTCAGAGAGCAGCGTGAAGGACACTGCCGCTGTCTCACCGGTGAGAAAGGCCGGAACCGAGCACGATGCGTCTGACGCCTTCACGGTGACGCCTCAGGGCGGGATCCCCTTCAGCATCAATTTCTCCGGGACTTACCGCGGGAAGATTGAGAACAGCGAGAGCGCCGCTCCGGAGAGCAGCGTCTTCGCGAGAATGAGGAACGGCACCGCGGTGCTGAGGCTTATCCTGAACGGAAACTTCGAGGACTACGGCGCGAGAAGGGCAGATTTCAGGTATGTCCTGAAGAGAAGCACCATTGGCCCCCTTAAGGATACGGAGACCGATACCTTTGATCTCAAATCGGCTGAGAGCCCGTTGTGGCTCGGCGACACAGTGATAGGATCGGTGATTTTCGGCGGAAGGGTCGTGAGCCCCAGGATGATATATCTCCAGGATGGAAACTGAGGAAAATGCATGGCTAGTCCCTGATCTTAAGGACGGGGCGGTGTTCGAAACCAAAGTCGTGATTAAGAGGAGCATCTTCATCACGACCGTGGGGCGCGTGCGCGGCCTTGAGGGCGCCAAGAAGTTCGTCGCTGACATCTCCGCGAAGTACAGCGACGCGAGGCACAACCCCTTTGCCTTCAACGGGGGCCCCGCGGGAAACAGCGGCTTTGCCGGCTGCTCCGATGACGGCGAGCCGCACGGTACAGCGGGGCAGCCCATGCTGCAGGTGGTGCTCCACTCCGGCATCGGCGAGGTCGCTGCGGTCGTCACCCGCTACTTCGGCGGCATAAAGCTCGGGACAGGCGGCCTGGTGCGCGCCTACCAGGGATGCGTGAGCGACACCATGAAAGAGCTTCCGGTAAAGAAGTTCATTGAGATGAAAGCATTCCGCGTAAGGCTCTCCATGGCCTACATAGGGGCGCTCAAGCGCCTCATGGGGCAGACCGGGGCCGAGACCCTTGAAGAAAATTATGGGGCGGAGGCTGATTTTCTGGTAAACGTCCCCATAAAAGAAGAGAAACGTTTTGCCGCGGCGGTGGTCTCGCTCTCCTCGGGCTCAGCCATTCTGAGCGAGGTGCCGGCGCTACAGTAGATTTTTCATAAAGACAGGAATACGGAAATAAATGAGAGAACTTCCCAAGTTTTCGGCAATAGATCCCGCGAAGATCGTGCCGTCAGTACAGCAGGCCATTTCTGACTACAAAAAGGCGATAGAGGATGCCTGCGCGAAAGGCGTCTATACCTGGAATGACTTCATTGTCCCCCTCAATCAGGCTGACAAGAAGTTTGACGATGTCTGGCATCCCGTTGTGCACCTCAACGGCGTCACCAACACCCCGGAGCTCAGGAAGGCCTTCGAGAAGTGCCTTCCAGCGGTAACCGAGTTCTACAACTGGGCAGGGCAGCATGAGGGACTCTTCAAGGGTTACACCGCGCTGCACGAGAGCCCGGAGTTTTCTAAGCTCAGCAAAGCGCAGCAGACTGAGATCAATCATGAGCTGAGGGACTTCAAACTCTCGGGATTCGGACTTCCTGAAGACAAAAAGAAGCGCTTCAACGAGATAGCGTCCGAGCTCTCGCAGCTTGCCGCGAAGTTCGGCAACAACCTCCTCGACTCGACCGTGGGCTGGAGCAAGGTTGTAACCGACAGGTCGCTTCTTGAGGGACTCCCGGAGTCATATCTTGCCGGAGCGAAGGAGAAGGCCGAGGCAAAGGGGCTTAAGGACTCCTGGCTCCTCACCCTTGACTTCCCGAGCTACAGGCAGGTCATCATGTACGCCGAGAACCGGGAGCTGAGACGCGAGATCTATGAGGCTTACATGACCCGCGCGTCAGAGCTCGGACCCAATGCCGGCAAGTGGGACAACGGACCTGTAATGCGCGACATCCTGAGGCTCTCCGAGGAGCAGGCAAGAATCCTCGGCTGCAGCAATTACGCTGAGCTCTCGCTCATCCCCAAGATGGCAGGCAGCACCTCCGAGGTGTTCGGCTTCCTCAGGGAGCTTGCAGCGCGCGCGAAGCCGCAGGCCGAGAAAGAGCTCGCGGACCTCAGGAAGTTCGCAGCGGAGAATCTCGGCATGAAGGAGCTTGAGCCCTGGGACATGACCTGGGCTGCCGAGAAGCAGAGAAAGGCGCTCTATGACATCGATGACGAGCAGCTCCGTCCGTACTTCCCGCTCGAGCGCGTGCTCTCAGGTCTCTTCGAGACTGCGCACCGGCTCTACGGCATTAGTGTGAAAAAGCACGAGGGCAGCGTTGATGTCTGGAATGAGGATGTCAGGTTCTTTGATGTCTTCGATGTGGACGGCTCGCTCATCGGGCACTTCTACTATGATCCGTTCGCCCGTGAGATGAAGCAGAGCGGCGCCTGGATGGACACCTGCCTTGATCTCGGGAAGGCTCCAGACGGCACGGTGCTTGAGCCGGTTGCCTACCTCTGCACCAACTTTACGAAGCCTGCTAAGGGTGAGGAGGCAAGGCTTACCCACGATGACGTTATAACCATCTTCCACGAGTTCGGCCACGGGCTCAACCTTCTGCTCACCGCAGTCGATGACGCCCCGGGCGTCACCGGCATCAACGGCGTTGCCTGGGACACGGTCGAGCTCCCGAGCCAGTTCATGGAGAACTGGTGCTGGGAGAAGGACGCTCTCTCCTACATCTCCGGAAGGACCGACACCGGCGAGCCGCTGCCTGACGACATCCTGAAGCGCCTCCTTGACGCGAAGAACTTCCATTCCGCGATGGCAACCGTGAGGCAGCTCGAGTTCGCGCTCACCGACTTCACGCTCTTCGCGGAGTACGATCCGGAGCACGGCAGGACCGTCGAGCAGATCACCGATGAGGTGAGAAAGGAGGTCAGGGTTGTCCCGACAGCACCGTTTGACCGCTTTCTCTGCTCGTTCTCCCATATCTTCAACGGCGGCTACTCTGCGGGCTACTACAGCTACAAGTGGGCCGAGGTCCTCGCGGAGGATGCTTACTCCAAGTTCGAGGAGAACGGGATATTCGACCGCAAGACCGGTGATCTCTTCAGGAAGTGCATTCTCTCGGTCGGCGGCTCATGCGATCCGATGGAGGCCTTCGTCGCGTTCCGCGGCAGGAAGCCGACCATCGACGCGTTGCTCCGCCACACCGGCATCACTGACGTGAAGAAATGAGGTGAGTCTCTGAGTCCTCAGGCATGCTCCCGCGTTATGACGGGAGCATCAGGAGTTTGAAAGCCCGCCATGTGCGGGCTTTCTTGTACTCGGACTTGCTCAAAACCGGTTTTTACTTGCTCAAAATACCAGAATAGTATTTTTTAAAAGTTTTTAGATAAATCAGATGATTATGCAAAAACTCATTTGAAAATAAGCCGGATTCAAGGGGTTACTTGCTCAAAACCAATTTTTACTTGCTCAAAATCTATACTTGCTCAAAATAGGGGCTATTGCATAACCCCGT